>NZ_JBFAAF010000060.1:0-48211 GCF_040639595.1 Micromonospora sp. NPDC023814 | reverse complement strand
GACTCCGCCGACCCGGCCCAGGCCTCCTACTGGATCACCACCGAGGCCCTCGCCGACTGGATCGCCACCCGCGGCTACGCCGCCTGATCCAGACACCACCACCGACAAGGGCCGGCCCCGAACGGGGCCGGCCCTTTCGTCATGCCCGAAGCACGGGCGGGGCGGAAGTCGTCCTCGACACCCAGGTGCAGCTCTGCGCCGTGCCCGGTGAACCAGCAGCCACCACGGGCCGCCAACGCCGTGGGCTTGGGCTTCTCCGTCATGCCGAGCACACCCATGTAGAAGGCGCGGGACGCGTCCTCGGAACCGCGGGGGCAGGCGAGCTGGACGTGATGGATCATGGTGGTATCTCCTCGTCCCGAACGGTGGCACGAGGTTGCGAAGTTAGCAAGACGGACGTACGGTTTTGTTGACGACGAGAATCGGCGGTAAGTGTCCCCTAACCACGGCGGCACCCCGGCCGGTGCGACAGACTGCTCAGGACTACTCACGGTCGCTGGTGTGAAGGAGTACGACGTGGCGAGCCTCGACACCTTCGGTGCGAAGACCCAGCTACGCGTCGGAGACGCGAGCTACGAGATTTTCAAGATCAGCAAGGTGGAGGGCCACGAGCGGCTCCCCTACAGCCTGAAGATCCTCCTGGAGAACCTGCTCCGGACCGAGGACGGCGCGAACATCACCGCCGACCACATCCGGCAGCTCGGCGGTTGGGACCCCACCGCCGACCCGAGCGTGGAGATCCAGTTCACCCCGGCGCGGGTGCTCATGCAGGACTTCACCGGCGTGCCCTGCGTGGTCGACCTGGCCACCATGCGCGAGGCCGTCCGCGACCTCGGCGGCGACGCCACCAGGGTCAACCCGCTCGCCCCGGCCGAACTGGTCATCGACCACTCGGTCATCGCCGACCTGTTCGGCCGCGAGGACGCCTTCCAGCGCAACGTCGAGCTCGAGTACGAGCGCAACAAGGAGCGCTACCAGTTCCTGCGCTGGGGCCAGACCGCGTTCAACGAGTTCAAGGTCGTCCCGCCGGGCACCGGCATCGTGCACCAGGTCAACATCGAGTACCTGGCCCGGACGATCATGGAGCGCAACGGCCAGGCGTACCCGGACACCGTGGTCGGCACCGACTCGCACACCACGATGGTCAACGGCCTGGGCGTGCTCGGCTGGGGCGTCGGCGGCATCGAGGCCGAGGCCGCCATGCTCGGCCAGCCGGTCAGCATGCTGATCCCGCGCGTGGTGGGCTTCAAGCTCTCCGGCGAGATGCCGGCCGGCACCACCGCCACCGACCTGGTGCTCACCATCACCGAGATGCTGCGCAAGCACGGCGTGGTCGGCAAGTTCGTCGAGTTCTACGGCCCGGGCGTGAGCGCCGTGCCGCTGGCCAACCGGGCCACCATCGGCAACATGTCGCCGGAGTACGGCTCCACCGTGGCGATCTTCCCGATCGACGGCGAGACCGTCCGCTACCTGGAGCTGACCGGCCGCGACCCGCAGCAGGTCGCGCTGGTCGAGGCGTACGCCAAGGAGCAGGGCCTCTGGCACGACCCCGACGCCGAGCCGGAGTACTCGGAGCGCCTGGAGCTCGACCTGAGCACCATCGAGCCGTCCCTGGCCGGTCCGAAGCGCCCGCAGGACCGGGTGCCGCTGGGCAGCGCCAAGACGCTGTTCCGCTCGGCGCTGACCGACTACGTGGCCGCCGACGAGACCGGTGGCGACCGGGGCCGCGCCGCTGGCGTGCCGCAGCAGGAGAAGCCGTTCGGGGTCGTGGGCCACGCCGACGAGGCCAGCGCCGAGTCCTTCCCGGCCAGCGACTCCCCCGCCAACGGCGTCAGCGACCCGGCCGACGCCCCGCGCGACCTGGAGACCGCGGCGGTCGGCGCCGGCGGGCGGGCCAGCAACCCGATCCGGGTCACCGGCGACGACGGCACCGAGTTCGAGCTGGACCACGGCGCCGTGGTGATCGCCGCGATCACCTCCTGCACCAACACCTCCAACCCGCAGGTCATGATCGGGGCGGCGCTGCTGGCCCGCAACGCGGTGGAGAAGGGCCTGACCCGCAAGCCGTGGGTGAAGACCACCCTGGCCCCGGGCTCCAAGGTCGTCATGGACTACTACGAGCGGGCCGGCCTCACGCCTTACCTGGAGAAGCTCGGGTTCCACCTGGTCGGCTACGGCTGCACCACCTGCATCGGCAACTCCGGCCCGCTGCCGGAGGAGGTCTCCGCCGCCGTCAACGAGGCCGACCTGGCCGTCGTCTCGGTGCTGTCGGGCAACCGGAACTTCGAGGGCCGGATCAACCCCGACGTCAAGATGAACTACCTGGCGTCCCCGCCGCTGGTGGTCGCGTACGCGCTGGCCGGCACGATGGACATCGACCTGGCCAACGAGCCGATCGGCGAGGACAGCCAGGGCAACCCGGTGTTCCTGCGGGACATCTGGCCGAACACCGCCGAGATCCAGGACGTCATCGCCTCGGCGATCGGCGCCACCGGCTTCAGCTCGGCGTACGCGGACGTCTTCGCCGGCGACGAGCGCTGGCAGTCGCTGCCCACCCCGACCGGCGACACCTTCGCCTGGGCCGGCGACTCGACCTACGTCCGCAAGCCCCCGTACTTCGAGGGCATGGAGCGGGAGCCGAAGGCGGTCGCCGACATCACCGACGCCCGGGTGCTGGCCAAGCTGGGCGACTCGGTGACCACCGACCACATCTCCCCGGCCGGTTCCATCAAGGCCGACTCCCCCGCCGGCAGGTACCTCGCCGAGCACGGCGTGCCGCGGCACGAGTTCAACTCGTACGGCTCCCGCCGGGGCAACCACGAGGTCATGATCCGGGGCACCTTCGCCAACATCCGCCTGCGCAACCAACTGGTCCCGGGTGTCGAGGGCGGCTTCACGGTGAACCACCTGACCGGTGAGCAGACCTCGATCTACGACGCCTCGGTGGCCTACCAGGAGGCGGGGATCCCGCTGGTCGTCCTGGCCGGCAAGGAGTACGGCTCCGGGTCGTCGCGGGACTGGGCGGCCAAGGGCACCATGCTGCTCGGTGTCAGGGCGGTCATCGCCGAGTCGTACGAGCGGATCCACCGCTCCAACCTGATCGGCATGGGTGTGCTCCCGCTGCAGTTCCCGGCCGGCGAGACCGCCGAGTCGCTGGGGCTCACCGGCACGGAGACGTTCACCATCACCGGGGTGACCGCGCTGAACGACGGGCAGACCCCGCGCACGGTCAAGGTCAGCACCGACACCGGCGTCGAGTTCGACGCGGTGGTCCGGATCGACACGCCGGGTGAGGCGGACTACTACCGGCACGGCGGCATCCTGCAGTACGTGCTGCGCCGCATGATCGCCAGCTGACGCACCATCGAAAGGGCCCCTCCCGCGCTCGCGGGAGGGGCCCTTTTCGCTTACCGGTTCGGCGCTCTCCGGGCGAGGCGGCGTCGCGGCTCACCTGCCCGCGCGCCGACCCCGCAGTGGGGTCACTCGGCCCGGCGGCGAGCGTCCCGGGTCTTCATGGCGTGCTCCAGCAGCGTGATGAGCACCTCCTTGCTCGACTCCCGCTGCCGGGCGTCGCAGAGCAGCACCGGCACCCCGGGGTCGAGGTTCAGCGCCGACTGCACCTCGTCGAGCTGGTACTGCCGGGCGCCCTCGAAGCAGTTCACCGCCACCACGAACGGCGTGCCGCGCCCCTCGAAGTAGTCGATGGAGGGGAAGCAGTCCGCCAGCCGTCGGGTGTCCGCCAGCACCACCGCGCCGATCGCGCCGAGCGCCAGCTCGTCCCAGACGAACCAGAAGCGGTCCTGCCCTGGGGTGCCGAAGAGGTACAGCACCAGGTCGTCGCTGATGGTGATGCGACCGAAGTCCATCGCCACCGTGGTGGTCTTCTTGCTCTCCACCCCCGAGAGGTCGTCGATGCCGACCCCGCTCTCGGTCAGCACCTCCTCCGTGCGCAGGGGACGCGTCTCGCTGACCGCGCCGACCATGGTGGTCTTTCCCACGCCGAAACCACCCGCGACGAGGATCTTGATCGCGGTGGGCAGTGGCGGCGCTCCCGCCGGCCGCTCAGAGTGCCCGTAGTCCATTGATTACCGCCTCGAAAACGCTGTTGTCGGGAAGGCCGGCCGTGGTGCGCGGCTCGCGCACCTGCACCAGGCTGCGGGCCACCAGGTCGCCGAGCAGGACCCGGATGGTGCCCACCGGCAGGTCCATGTGGGCGGCGATCTCGGCGACGGACTGGATCCGCTGGCAGAGCCCGACGATCGCCAGGTGCTCCGGACCCAGTCCGACCTCCGGAGTCACGTCCGCGCGGGTCGCCGTCACCAGCGAGATCAGGTCGAACGTGCCGGTGACCGGCCGGGCCCGGCCACGGGTCACCGCGTAGGGGCGCACCACCGGGCCGGCATGGTCGTCGACCCACTGGTGCTCGGCGGACTCCCCCTGCACCGTCATCGCGGTTACTTCTCGTCGGCCGGCTGCTCGGTCCGCGACGGCGACGCGACGTACTTGCCGACGCGGGTGACCAGCATCGCCATCTCGTAGGCGATCAGGCCGACGTCGGCGTCCTCGCTGGCGAGGACGGCCAGGCAGGCGTTGCGCCCGGCCGCCGTGACGAACAGGAACGACGACTGCATCTCGATGATGGTCTGCTGCACCTGCCCGCCACCGAAGCGCTTGCCCGCGCCCCGGGCCAGGCTCTGGATGCCGGCCGCCATCGCGGCCAGGTGCTCTCCGTCGTCCCGGCTGAGCCCTCGCGAGGCGGCCATCAACAGGCCGTCCGTCGAGAGCGCGACCGCGTGGTCGGCCTGCTTCACCCGGCCGACCAGATCATCCAGCAACCACGTCAGGTCGGCACTCGAAGCCGTCTTCTGCGCCACTCGTCGTCCTCTTCTCCCCCGGCTGTTGTCGCCGTACTCGTCTGGGCTGACCGCCACGCCGCGGGGTCACCCCGCAGTGCGGGCGGTGCCGGTCAGGTCGCCTGCTGATCACCGACGTCGGGTCCCTCGCCGGCCCCGGCTCCCTCGCCTGTCTCGGGCCGGCCGCCGCCGGCCCCGCCGAGCAGCCGGGCGGCGTCCGTACGGCCACGCCGGGTGCCGCTCTGGTAGGAGCTCATCATCCGGCGCACCTGCTCCGGCGGGCGTACCGTGTCCTCGTCGTCGTTCCCGGCGGCGGGCTCCTCGCGCAGTTCCGGCGCGAGGCTGGCCTGCCGGACCCGGACCGGCAGCCCGGACCCGGTGCGCACCTGCTCGGGGCAGGGCACCCGCGCGGGGCCGGCGGCCGCCGTGCTCCCGGCCCCCGCCTCCGCCGCTCCGGCCGCCGGGACGGTCTCGTCAGGGGTGGCGGCCTCCGCCGGCGCGGACGTCTGCGGGGCGGCCACGGCCGGCCGGGCGGCGGTCACCGGCAGGCCGGTCGGGAAGGTCGGGCCGTCCAGGGCCGGCTGCATCGACGCGCCCCGGGCCCGGGTGGGCAGCCGCTCCTCCGTCGGGGCGGTGGCCGACAGGCTCCGGCCGCGCGCCCGGGTGGGCAGGGCGTCCCCGGCGGGGGCCTCGGCGTCCGGGGTCGACCGCGGCGCGGCCGGCGGCGCGGCCACGGCCACCGGCGCCGTGGCGGGCTGCCCGGCGGCGGGAGTGGACGTGGCCTCCGCCGGCGCGGCGGCCGGTGCCCCGGCGGGGAAGCCGCCGGAGGTGCTCGGGTCGGCGTCGTCGGCGGTGACCAGCTCGGCCGGGATCAGCACGACCGCGGTGGTGCCGCCGTACGCCGACTCCTTGAGCTGCACGCGCACGCCGTGCCGCTCGGTCAACCGGCTCACCACGTAGAGCCCCAGGCGGGAGGCGTTGGCGAGGTTCAGCTCGGACTGGTCGACGATCCGGTGGTTCGCGGCGGCCAGGTCCTCCTCGCTCATGCCCAGGCCGCGGTCCTCGATCTCGATGGCGAAGCCGTTGGCCACCATCTGCCCGCGCACCTCGACCGTGGTGTGCGGCGGGGAGAACGACAGCCCGTTCTCGATCAGCTCGGCGAGCAGGTGGATGACGTCACCGACCGCGCGGCCGGTCAGCGAGACCGGGCCGAGGGGCAGCACGTTGACCCGGGTGTAGTCCTCGACCTCGGCGACCGCGCCCCGGACCACGTCGACCATCGGCACGTTGCGCCGCCACGCCCGGCCCGGGGTCGAGCCGGAGAGCACGATCAGGTTCTCCGCGTTGCGCCGCATCCGGGTGGCCAGGTGGTCGACCCGGAACAGGTCCTCCAGCTCCTCGGCGTCGTGCTCGCGGCGCTCCATCGCGTCGAGCAGGGTGAGCTGGCGGTGCACCAGTGCCTGGGTGCGCCGGGCCAGGCTGAGGAAGACGTCCCGGACGTTGCGGCGCAGCTCGGCCTGCTCGACGGCGGTGCGGATGGCGGTCTCCTGCACGGCGTTGAACGCCTTGCCCACCTGGCCGATCTCGTCGTCGCCGAACTCCAGCGGGGGCGCCTCCTTGGCGACGTCGACCTCCTCGCCGTGGCCGAGCCGCTCGACCACGCCGGGGAGCCGCTCGTTGGCGAGCCCGAACGCCGCCTCGCGCAGCCGCTCCAGCTGCCGCACCAGGGCCCGGGCGGTGGTGACCGACATGGCAATGGAGGCGATGACGGCGAGCAGGCCCAGACCGGCGGCCAGCACCAGCCGGACGATGACGCCGGCGGCGATCGGCGTGGACCGGTCCACGAGCGCGTCACCGGCCTCGATGATGAACCGCTGCTGCTCCTCGGCCACGACGTCCGCCGCCGCGCGCCACTGGGCGGCCGTGACAGTCGGCGGGCCGGACGTCCGTCCCGCGAGGACCACCCGGTCCTCCAGGGCGCGGAACGACGTGTAGGTCTCGCCGCCGAGCAGCGCCTCGTACCGCGCCCGGTCGGCGTCGGCCAGGTCGGCGCGGGTCTGGCTGTCGAGGAAGCGCTGTGCGCCGACGGTGCGGGCGAAGGCGGCGGACTCCTCCGGAGTCATCCGGCCCGCGGCGAGCGCCCCGGTGACCAGCGCGTCCTCCTGGGACATGAGTTCCCGGACCCGGACGAGCTGGATCAGTGCCCCGGTTTCCCGCGCGAACTGATCGTCGTCCAGGTTGCCCAGCGACCCGTAGACCTGCAGCGTCGAGTCGATGAGCCCGGTGTACGCCTCGCCGGCGGCGGCCCGGTCCACCTGGCGGGTGCGGATCGACTCGCGCACGCTGCCCAGCCGATCCAACCCGGCGACGACCACGTCGATCTGTCGCTTGGTTTCGTCGCTCGCCGCCAGGTCGACCCGCCAGCCGCGGACGGACTCCCGGAAGTCGTCGGCGACGGCCTGGGTCCGCTGCCACTGCGCCTCGAGCTGGGCCCGCTCGGGCTCGCCCGCCCCGCCGAGGAACGCCGCGGAGGCCCGACGCTCCGCCTGCAGCTCCAGCACGAGCGGCTCACTCGGCTGGGCGACCCGGCTGTCGAGCGCCTGCACCCAGATGAGGTTGACGCCCTCCCGCAGCGTCACCCAGGCGGCGAAAGCCCACAGCGCAACGAGCGAGGCCAACATAGCCACGACTTTCCGGCGCAGATTCGAGCTGCGGGAACCCATGCGAAACCATCCCTGGCGGGGAGCCTGATTCATCCGATCGGCGGAGGCGCGTGTCGCTTCGACCGACCCGGCGCACGGTAGCAGTGTCACGACGATCGCTCAAGCGGTGCTGATCATGACGCTGCGCAGCGGGCCGCGGCCCGGTGCGACGGTCAGTGTCCTATATGGCCGCTCAGCCGCGCCAGGTGCCGCGCCGCCAGCACGGCGGCCCGCACGATCAGCATCGGATGGTAGAGATCCTTGTCGTGCCACAGTGGAGCGGCGTGCCCGGTGACGTCGTCGTGGTCGTCGAGGAAGGCCAGCGCACGCCGCACGGCGGCGCCGACACCCGGCCGCGGCGGCCGTCCGTTGCCGAGCAGCACCTGCACGGCGTAGGCGGTCTCTTCCGGGGTGCCGTCCCACAGCCCCCACGAGCCGTCGGCCCGCTGGGTGTCCCGCACCCAGTCGACCGCCCGGTCGAGCGCCGCAGCGGCGGCCTCGGGCGCGTACCCGACCAGGGCGGCGGCGACCGCCGAGGTGGCGTAGTACGGCGAGGCGTGCCAGCGGTCCGTCCACCGGCCGTCGGGGAGCTGGCCGTCGATCAGCCAGCCGGCCACCCGGCGCGCCACGTCGGCGTGCGGTCGCCCCGGTTGGTGGCGGGCGTGCCAGCCCAGCGCCTCCAGCACGTGCGCGTTCGTGGTGACCGACGCGCCGTCCTCGCCCCGCCAGGTGCAGAAGTGCGCTCCGGTGTCGTACGCCAGCAGGCTGTCGGGGGCGACCGGACGGCCGAGGTGGGCCAGCGCGAATAGGGTGGCGGCGGTGGTGTCGGCGTCCGTCGGGAGCCCCGGCGAGGTCGCCGCGCCGTCCGGGCCGACCACGGCGGCCAGGTCGGCGATCATCCGGCGGGGGACGTCCGGGGCCGCGCCGACCCGGGCGAGGCTGCTGAGCACCCACGCCCGCTCGAACACGGCGATGGGCGTCGTGCACGGGACGGGGCCGCCCCCCGGCCCGACGGCGTTCGTCAGGTAGCCCAGCGCCGCCCGGTCCACCCCTGGGCGGGAGGGGTCGCCCAGCCAGGCGGCGGTGGCGGCGGGCGAGGCGCCCACGGCGCCCAAGAGCGGCCGGACGGGCAGGTTCACCCGCGTCCGCTCGTCCAGCACCTCGAAGGCGTGCAAGAGCTTCTCCGGCACGGGCCGGCCGGCGGCGAGCAGCCGGCCGACCGACTCGGACCGGTGCCGCGTCATGCCGTGCGGCATCGGCAGCGGTAGTGCGTGCGCCCACCGCGACGGCTCGGCGCCGCCGGCCGGGCGCAGCAGCGCGTCGATCCGGTCGAGCAGGGCGGGCACGATCAGGTCCACGCCCGGCATGTCCGGCACCGGCTCGTCGGCGGCCAGCAGCCGCCGCAGCGCCCCGACGCCGCGGTCCATCACGGACGCAGGCAGGTGCGTCGGCTCGCCCCGCCCGGCGCCGGACACGCACCTCAGCAGCGCCTCCACCGCGCTGAGGGTCGGCACCAGCCCGTACGCGCCGGGCGCCCCCCACGCGCCGTCGGGCCGCTGCGCGGTCACCAGGTAGCGCAGGCGCCCGGCGTGCCCGGGCAACCAGGGCGCGTCGCTGACCAGCCGCGCCGTCTCGTACACCGAGGGCGAAACCGTGCCGGCGGGGCTGGCGGCCATCGCCGCCACGAGCGCCCGCCCGGCGGTGGCGAGCCCCGGCCCGCCGACCTCCGCCACGGCGACCGGGGCCGCCGTCACGACATCCCCCAGAAGTCGGCCAGCTGGTAGAAGCCGCTGCTGAAGCCGATCTGCCGGGCCAGGTAGTCCGCCTCCCGCGGGCAGTCCGCCCGGAGCGGGACGAGCATCCGCCGGCAGTCGTCCACCAGGGCGGCGAGCCGCTGCTCCACCTCGGCGCGGTCGTCGACCAGCAGGAGGGCGTTCAGGTCGCCCCAGCGCAGGTCCCGCTCGTACGTGCCGAGGTCGTTGGCGAGGCGCAGGGCGCGCTGCACCTCGTCGCTGACCACGACCAGGTCGTCGAGCCGGGCGAGCGTGGCCTCGTCCCCGGTGTGGATCCAGTGCGCGACGTTGACGATCGTGCAGGCGAGGTTGTCGGCGTTGGCGAGGTACGCGTCGAGGCTCGGCAGGGCCGCCCGGTCGCCGGAGCGCCAGGCCGCCCTCCATGCCCATTCCCGGGCCATCGCCGCCACCGTCGCGCCCAGGCTGTTCCGCCACAGTGGACGGTGTGCGGCGAAGGCCGGGGTCGTCGCGAGTTCGTCCTGGAGCGCGGCCAGGTAGGCACCGAGGTGGTCGTCGGCGGCGGGCGGCTCGCCGGCGGCCACCGAGACGCAGCGGCCGACGATCCGGTCGACCTCGTCCCGGGACTGTGCCCGGTGGTCGATCAGCCAGTCGAGGGCGAAGCCCCACAGCACGGTCCGGTTGGCGACCCGCAGCTGCTGCGGCGTACACCACGGGGCGCCGAACGCGATGGCCAGCGAGATGTTGGCGAACAGCATGGCGTCGAACGGCTCGGCGGGGAACAGCTCGGGGTGCGCGGCGGCCGACGCCTGGAGGTCGCGTTGCCCGCGGACGGCCACGCCGCAGATCCGCCCCTGTTCCCGCGCGTCGCGCAGCTCGTCCCGCCCCCCGCCTGCCGGCTCCGGTCCGGTCCCGGTGCCGTCCTGCGCGGTCGTCAGCGCCGGGATCATGCCGGCCTCTGCTCGCGAACCGGGGTCAGCGCCATGACCACCGGCCTGCCCGGGCGCAGGGCCGCCGCCAGCTGCTTGGGCGGCATCCCTGGCTCGCGCAGCCGGAAGCGGTAGCGGCTGAGGATCGTGGCCACCACGAGCGGAGCCTCCAGGTTGAACAGGTGATTGCCGAGGCACTGGTGCGGGCCACCGCCGAACGGGAAGTACGCGTACCGGTGGCCGCGGCGCGGCTGGTCGGCGCGGAACCGGTCGGGGTCGAAGGTGTCCGGGCGGTCCCAGTACCGGGCCAGCCGCTGGGTGATGTAGGAGCTGACGACGACGATGCTGCCGGCGGGGATGCGGGTGCCGCCGATGACGTCGTCCGCCAACGCCGCGCGCGGCAGCAGCCAGCCCGCGGGATACATCCGCAGCAGCTCGTCCACGACCGACCGGGTGTACGTGAGGGCGACCAACTGCTCCCGGCTGATCACCCGGTCGGTGCCCACCACCTCGTCCAGCTCCGCGTAGAGCCGTTCGGCGATCGCGGGGTGGGCGTCCAGGATCGGCCACAGCCAGGTCAGCACGGCGTAGGTGGTCTCGGTCGCGGTGGCGAACGAGGCCACCACGTCGTCGCGGACCCGCCGTTCGTCGAGCGGGCGGCCGTCGGCGTCCCGCGCGCGGGTCAGGGCGGCGAGCAGGTCGTCGCTGTCCCGCGGGTGGGCGAGCTCGGCCCGCACCAGCGGCAGCATGATGTCGTCAACGACACCGGTCGCGCGGCGCAGGGCGCGGTCCCCCGGCACCGGCACGGCGTCGGGCACGAAGGGCAGGAGCAGCCGTGCCCGCAGCGCGGTCACGATGGTGTCCTGGGCGGCGACGATCCGCAGCTGGTCGGCGAGGCTGACCCGGTCGGCGAAGAAGACACTGCTGATCGCCCGGCAGATGACCCGCCCCAGCTCCGCGCCGATGTCCAGCCACCGGCCGGTGCGGGCCGGCTCCTCGAACCCGTCCACCGCCTCGCTGACCGCGCGGCTCATGGTGTCCACGAGGGAGTCGATGCGCTTGGCCGTGAAGTGCGGCTGCATCCGCGCGCGACTGGCCTGCCACTCGGGGCCGTCGGACATGATGCCCTGCCCGGTGAACCGCCGCACCGGCCGCCAGAGCATGCTCCGGCCGCCGCGGGTGTAGTTGGCCGCGTTGTCCCGCAGGATGTGCTGCACGTGGGCCGGCTCGGTCACCAGGTACGGGCGGATGGTCCCGACGTTGAGCCGGATGACCTCGCCCTCCGCGGCGTCCGCCAGCGCGACGAGTTCGCGTAACGGGTCGCGCAGGAGGCCCGGCAGCATCCTCCACAGTGGCACGCTCCGCGCCGCCCGCCCGTGCGGCCCGTCGGAACTCCGGTCAGCCATGGCACCCCTCACAGTCACGCTTCGTGGTGACAGACCGTCCCCCGGACGGCTGCCTTACGTCACGATTCGGAGAGCATGCCATCACCCGTTCGGACCCGCCAGAGCCGTACGAGAATTTTGCTCATGGGAATGCTGATCCATGAAGGAATTCGTGTCGGGCGTCACTCCTAAAGCGAGCGCAGGTAACGCCACTCGGCGGCCGCCGGGCGGTAGCCGAACCACTCGTTCACCGCGCGCATGGCGTCGTTGCCGGCGTCGTTGACGGTGAACGCCCGCCGGTAGCCGGCCGACCGGGCCGACCGCAGCGACACGTGCTTGACCAGCCGGGCCAGGCCCCGGCCCCGCCACTCGGCCCGGGTACCCGTCATCCCCGACAGATAGCGGTCGCCGCCGTCGGTCAGCGCGACGCTGAACGCCACCACCGCCCCGTCCGCCACGGCCACCGTGGTGAGACCCCGGTCGAGGTCCGGCCGGTCCCAGTACGCGGCCCGCCAGTCGGCGTAGCTGATCTCGTCCATCCCCACGTCGCCCGGCTCGTCGGCGGCGGCGGCCAGGTCCGCCTCGTAGAGCGGGCGCGGATCGGGCAGGTCGGCGGCCGTGGTCAGCCGCACCCCGGGCGGCGGCGCGGGCGGCGCCGGCAACGCCGCCGCCAGGTCCAGGCACAGGATCACGTTGCGGCGGCCGGGCCGGTAGCCGCGTCCCTCGGCGAAGGAGCGAGCCGCCGGCTCGTCGGCCACCCGCGCGTACGCCCGGCGCACGCCGAGCCCGGCGAGCCGCTCCTCGGCGGCGGCGAGCAGCGCCGACCCGACGCCCCGCCCCCGCCGCTCGGGACGCACGACCAGGTTGACGAAGCCGAGCCCGGGCTCGGCGCTCTCGTGCAGCAGCCCCGTCCGGGCGACGCCGGCGATCCCGTCGCCCGTCTCGGCGACCAGCATCCCGAAGCGCTCCGCCGGCTTGCCGGTCGCCTGCCAGGCGAGCAGCTCGGGCGTGACGACCAGGTGGGGCGCGCCGGCGCGGAGCAGGCCGACCACCGGCGCCGCGTCGCGCGGCCCGGCGGCCCGGACGGTGGGGATCATGGCTGGGCAACCTACCGCAGCGGCCGGCGCGGCGGGGGCGGCCGGCGGTGGAATCCGGGCGCGCCCGCACGGCCTGTGCCAGGCTCAGGGCATGGACGACAAGACCATCCTGAACCGGATCACCGAGCTGGTCGACGAGGAGCACCGGCTGCGCGCCGACGCGCAGGCCAACGAGTCGGGCACCGACGACGACGCCCGCAACCGGCTGCGCGAGCTGGAGGAGTCCCTCGACCAGTGCTGGGACCTGCTGCGCCGGCGGCGGGCCGCCCGGCAGACCCACGGCGACCCGGACGCCCAGGGGATGCGCCCCAAGCCCGAGGTCGAGCGCTACCTGCAGTGACCCGTGCCCCGGGCGGCCGGCGCCGGCCGCCCGGGGCACCCGGTCAGCGGATCCCCGCCTCCCGCAGCAGCAGCGCGGTCAGCGCCGCCGGGTCGGCCTCCCCCGCCGGCAGCCCCCGGGCCGCGAACCAGGTCGCCACCACCCGGACGTCGCGGGCCAGGAACTCCGGCCCCTGCGGGTTGGCCACCACGTCGACCACCTGCGGCAGGTCGATCAGCACCAGCCGCCCCGCGTGCACCAGCAGGTTGTACGGCGACAGGTCGCCGTGCGCGAGGCCGGCGCGGGCGAGCACCACCAGGGCGTCCACCATCTGGTCCCACAGGTCGCGCAGCTCACCGGCCTCCGGCCGCAGCTGGGCCAGCCGGGGCGCGGCCAGCCCCTCGGCCGGGTCCCCGAGGAACTCCAGCATCAGCTCCGTGCCGCGCAGCTGCACCGGGTAGGGGACGGAGATCGTGCCGTACCGGGAGCCGATCTCCCAGAGCCGGGCCAGCGCGGCGAACTCGGCCGCCGCCCACTGGCCGGCGATCATCTGTCGGCCGAACGCGGTCCGCCCGGCCATCGCCCGGTTCTCCCGGGACCGGCGGACCCGGCGCCCCTCCAGATAGCCGGCGTCGCGGTGGAAGAGCCGGTGCTGGGCGTCCCGGTAGCGCTTGACGGCCAGCAGGCAGGACCGGTCGGTGCCGGGCACGGCCCGGCGCACCAGGTGGACGTCCGCCTCCTTGCCGGTCTTGAGCACACCGAGCTCGGTGTCCTTCGCGGCCAGCTCGGTGACCAGCCAGTCCGGGTGGGGCTGCGGGCCGTGCACGGCGTCGTCCCAGGAGGACCAGCGCTCCCCCGTGTCGGGGTCCGGCTCGGCGTCGGAGTCGGGGTCGGCGGGGGCGGGCTCGGCGGCCCGGCCGCGCTTCAGGAAGAGCGGTTCGTCATCGTCGAAGCGGCGCTTGCCGCGGGTACGGCGCTCGCGCGCCGGAAGGTCGTGATCGCGCACTGCGGTGGTGATCCCTTGCTCGAGGCTGATGGAGGCAGGTGGATGTGACCTGCGAAGACGGCCATGACCGACCCCCTCTCCTCGACCGGGCGCACGCCCGGGTGCACGATGCGCCGACCATGCTCACGGCCCGGCGGCGCCCGGTCAACCGAATTACCCGAGCCGCCCCCGACCCGCGCGCCCGGGACCGCCCCGACGGCACGGCCGGGCGGTCAGCGCGAAGATCCTGGGAGGGGGCTTGCTGACCCGCGCCTCCGCCGAGATCACCGCCGACGCCGTCCAGGAAACGTTCCGCCCTGGCGCGGAAGGGCCGGCCCGGTCGAGCAGGGTGTTGTCCAGGTCCAGCAGGAGCAGCGGCACTCGGGAGCCCTACGGGGCTCCGGTACCCGCTGACCGGCCCGAGCGGCGGCCTCCGTCAGGCCGGCAGCGACGAACGGGCGCGGCCCTGGTCGGGAAGGCGGTCGAGCAGCATGGAGTGGGCCGCCCGGGTGGCCGCGAGGGCCTCCGGTGCCAGCGCGACGACCAGCACGGCCTCGCCGGTGTCCGCGCCCCGCGCCAGCGGCCGGCCCTCCGGGTCGTAGACCGCGGCGCCACCGTTGAACCGCCACGGGTCCGCGCCGTCGACGGAGTTGGCGAACACCACGTACATCGTGTTGTCCAGCGCGCGGGCGGCGTAGTAGAGGTCGCGGCGGTGCTCGGAGCCGGCCAGGTAGCCGCTCGGGCACAGGTAGCCGTGCGCCCCGTCGGCCGCGGCGGCGCGGCCGTGCTCCGGGAAGCAGCCGTCGTAGCAGATGCCGAGCCCGAGCCGCCAGTCGTCGACGAGCAGGGTGGCCCCGCGGTCGCCGGGGCTGAACAGCTCGCGTTCGCCGCTCCAGAGCTGCTGCTTGTCGTACCCGACGCGGACCACGCCGGCCCGGTCGACCACCAGGGACGAGATGGTCCGCCGCCCGTCCGGGTGCCGGACCGCCGCGCCGACCACCACGGCGGCGGCGCCGTCGCGGGCGGCTTCGCGCAGCGGGTCCAGCCGAGGGTCGGCGACGGTCGCCGTGGCGTCGGCCGCGACGTCGGTGCCGGCCGGGTCGGCCGCGAGCGTCGGCGGGTGGTACGCGGGCAGGAAGAGCTCGGGCAGCACGGCCACCCGGGCGCCCCGTTCCGTCGCCCGGCGGACCAGCCGGGCGGCGCTCGCCGCGTTGCCGGCCACGTCTCCGGGGACAGGCTCGGCCTGCACGGCGGCGACGGTCAGCGGGGCGGCGGGGACCGCGACGGCGGCGGGGAGTGGCGTCACGGGCCCGATCGTAGCGGGCGGGCGAAGGCCCGATGATCATTCGTGCGGCGCAACCAAGCCGTACGTACGGTTTGCGTGACGGGGGGTGACCTGACACGATCGACCCGTGCCCAGAGTAAGTCAGGACCAGCTCGACGCGCGTCGGCAGGAGATCCTCGCCGCCGCGCGGGCGTGTTTCGCGCGGCACGGCTACGAGGGCGCCACCGTGCGTCGGCTCGAAGAGGCCACCCGGCTGTCCCGGGGCGCGATCTTCCACCACTTCCGCGACAAGGACTCGCTCTTCCTCGCGGTCGCCGAGGACGACGCCGCCGCCATGGTGGAGACGGTCGCCCGCAACGGCCTGGTCCAGGTGATGCGCGACCTGCTGGCCGGCGCGGTCTCCCCCGACACCACCGGCTGGCTCGGCAGCCAGCTGGAGGTCTCCCGGCGGCTGCGGACCGACCCGGCGTTCGCCAAGCGGTGGGCGGAACGATCGGCGGCGGTTGCCGAGGCGACCCGCGAACGGCTGGCCCGCCAGCGGGAGGCGGGCGTGCTCCGCGAGGACGTGCCGATCGACGTGCTGGCCCAGTTTCTCGAACTGGCCTACGACGGCCTGGTGCTGCACCTCGCGATGGGACGCCCCGCCGGCGACCTCGGCCCGGTGCTCGACCTGGTCGAGGAGGCGGTCCGCCGCCGCTGACCGCCCGCCCCGGGCACGGCGCCGCCCCGGGATGTCCGGGGCCGCCACCCGTTCCGTATCGGTCCGGTAACTCGCCCCTCGCGGTTGGTCCGCCCTGGCGGGACTGCTCCACAATGAGGCCGCGATCCCCTCGCACGACAGGAGCAGCAGATGTCTGTCCTCGCCGCACCGGGTGACACCTGGGGCATTCCCGGGCACGTCTTCCTTTGGGTCTACCTCCTCGCCGCCGCCGTGGTCGTCGTCGGCGCCATCGTCCACCGCGTCCGCGTCCTCGCCGGCCCGCCGGCCGGCGACGTCGGCCAGCTCGGCCCGCAACAGGTCGCCTACCTCAACGGCGGGGAGCAGCTGGCGATCTGGGCCTCACTCGGCGGGCTGCGGGGCAGCGGGGCGATCGGCGTACGACCGGACCGGCGGCTGACCACCGGCGGCCCCATGCCGGCCGGGACCACGCCGCTGGACCAGGCGATCCACCTCGCCGCCGGCCGGCACGCCACCACCCGGGAACTGCGCCGCGACGAGTGGGTACGCCGGGCGCTCGACCAGCTCCGGACCAGCCTGGAGCAGCGCGGGCTCGCGCTCACGCAGGCGCGCCGGGCGGCGCTGCGCCTGTGGTCGTTCCTGCTCACCCTCCTGCTGGCGGTCGGCGTGTTCCGGATCATCGCGGGCCTGTCGAACGACCGCCCGGTGGGTTGGCTCGTGCTGAGCCAGATCCCGCTGATCGTGGTGTCCGTCCTGCTGCACCGGGTGCCCTGGCGGACCCGCGCCGCCACCCGGGCGCTGCGCGGCCTGCGACAGCAGCACACCTACCTCGCGCCCGCGTCCACCCCCGCCTACGCCACCTACGGCGCGGCGGGCGCCGCGATGGGGGTGGCGTTGTTCGGCACCGCGTCACTGTGGGCGATGGACCCCGGCTTCGCCGAGCAGGCCGAGATCCAGCGGCAGGCGGCGAGCGGCGCTGGCGGCTCCTCCGGCTGCGGTGGCGGCAGCTCGTGCGGCGGGGGCGGCGGGGGCGGCGGCGGGGGCGGCTGCGGAGGCGGGTGCGGGGGATGACCGGCCCGCGCGGGGTGGGCATCGGCTGGCGACCGGAGATCGCCGGTTTCGTCGCCGACCTGCCCGGGCTGCGCTTCGTGGAAGTCGTCGCGGAGGGCGTCACCGCGACCGGGCCGCTGCCGGCCGGGCTCGCCGAGCTGCGCGAACGCGGCGTGACCGTCGTGCCGCACGGCGTACGGCTCTCCCTCGGCGGCGCGGAGCCGGTCGACCCGGCCCGGGTCGCCCACCTGGCCGCGGTGGCGGAGCTGGTCGAGGCGCCACTGGTCAGCGAGCACATCGCGTTCGTCCGGGCCGGCGGCGTCGAGGCCGGCCACCTGCTGCCGCTGCCGCGCAGCCGGGAGGCGGTCGACGCGGTCTGCGCCAACGTCGCCCGCGCACAGGCCGAGCTGCCGGCGCCGATCGCGCTGGAGCCGATCGCCGCCCTCTTCGACTGGCCCGACGACGAGCTCGACGAGGCCGACTTCCTGACCGAGATCCTGGACCGCACCGGCGCGTTCCTGCTGCTCGACGTCGCCAACGTGTACGCCAACGCCCGCAACCGGGGCGGCGACCCGGTCGCGCTGCTCGACCGGCTGCCCCTGGAACGCATCGCCTACCTGCACGTGGCGGGCGGCGCCGACCACGGCGGCTTCTACCACGACACCCACACCGACCCGGTTCCCCCGGCGGTGCTCGACCTGCTGCGCGAACTGTGCGCCCGGCACCGGCCGCCGGCGCTGCTGCTGGAACGCGACGGGCACTACCCGCCCGCGGCCACGCTCCGCGCCGAGCTGGACGCCCTCGCCACCGCCTCCGGCTTCCCGGCGGTGACGTGAACGGCGACCTGGCCGCCCGGCAGGCGGAACTGGTGGCGGCGCTGGTGGCCGGCGGCCCGCCCCCGCCCGGCTTCGACCCGGCCGCGCTCGCCGCCGCCCGGGCCGCGCTGCTGCGCAAGCGGGCCGGGGACGTGGCCCGGCACTGGCCGCTGCTCGCCGCCGGCCTCGGCACGGACTGGCCGGCGACCTTCGCCCGGTGGGCGGCGGGGCGGCCGACCGCCGGCTCCCTGCGCGACGGCTGGGACCTTGCCCGCGACCTGCGCGACCGGGGCTCGCTGCCGCCGCTGGGCGCGGAGGAACTGGCCGCCCGGGACGCCACCGACCGCTACGACGGGCACGGGCCGCCACGGCCCCGCCGCCTGCCAGGGTGGGGGCGCGCCGGCGGCGCCGTCGCGGTCCAGCTCGCCGGTCGGGTACGCCTGCTGCGCCCCGCACGCCGCTGACCCGACCCACCGCCCCCGGCTGGCGCATCCGCCCGGGTACGGCAGGATCGACGGCATGGATCTCGGACTGACCGATCGGGTGTACGTACTGACCGGTGCCTCCCGCGGCCTGGGCTACGCGACCGCGGAGTGCCTCGTCGCCGACGGCGCCCGCGTGGTGCTCTCCGCCCGGGACGCCGACGCGGTGGCCGCCGCCGCGCAGCGCCTCGGCGGGCCGGACCGGGCCGTCGGGCTGACCGCCGACCTCGCCGACCCGACGACACCGGAGCGGCTGGTGGCGGCGGCCCGCGAGCACTTCGGGCGCCTCGACGGGGCGCTGGTCTCGGTGGGCGGGCCGCCGCCGGGCAGCGCCGCGTCGGTCACCGACGAGCAGTGGCGCCGATCCTTCGAGACGGTCTTCCTGGGCACCGTCCGCACGGTGCGTACGGTCGCCGCCGCCCTGGGCGAGGGCGACGGCGGCGCGATCGGGCTGGTCCTGTCGACCTCGGCCCGTTCGCCGGTACCCGGCCTGGGCATCTCCAACGGCCTGCGGCCCGGCCTGGTCGGGATGGCCAAGGACGTCGCCGACGAGTACGGGCCCCGGGGCGTACGGATGGTCGGCCTGCTGCCCGGGCGGATCATGACCGACCGCAACGTCGAGCTGTTCGCCACCACGGGCGACCCCGAGCGGGCCCGCGCGGAGGCCGAGGCGGGCATCCCGCTGCGCCGCATCGGCGCGCCAGCGGAGTTCGGCCGGGTGGCCGCGTTCGTGCTCTCCCCCGCCGCGAGCTACCTCACCGGGGTCACCGTGCCGGTCGACGGTGGCGCGCTGCGGAGCCTGTAGTGGTCCCGCCCCCCGGCGGACCGGCCGGGGCCGGGGGCACCGGACGGGGTGGCCGCCCCGAACCGACACCCGACCCCGGGAATGCCGCGCACCGGTATCCGCGGCCCACGCGGGAGGAACTCGCCGCGGCGGCGGACCGCACCCTCCCCGACCTCGTCACGCCCGGGCTGGACGTGCTCTTCGTCGGCATCAACCCGGGCCTGTGGTCGGCCGCGACCGGGTGGCACTTCGCGCGGCCCGGCAACCGATTCTGGCCGGCGCTGCACCGGGGCGGCTTCACGCCCCGGCTGCTGCACCCCGCCGAGCAGGACGAGCTGCCCGGCCTCGGGCTGGGCATCACCAACATGGTCGCGCGGGCCAGCGCCCGGGCCGACGAGCTGACCGCCGCCGAACTGGTGGAGGGGGCGGAGATCCTCAGCGGCAAGGTCGAGCGGTACCGCCCCCGGTGGGTCGCCGTGGTCGGGGTGACCGCGTACCGGATCGGGTTCGCCCGGCCGAAGGCGGCGTTCGGCCCGCAGCCGGAGCCGCTCGCCGGCGCCCGGCTCTGGGTGCTGCCCAACCCCAGCGGCCTGAACGCGCACTTCACCCCCGAGACCCTCGGCGCGGCGTTCGGCGAGCTGAAGGCGGCGGTCGTCGCCACCGGCTGAGGCGTCAGTTGGCCGCGGCCGGCGGCATCGCCTCGTCGGCGACGTAGGACCGCAGCGGCAGACTCACCGGCTCGGGGCCGGTCGCGTCCACGTACGGGGTGGGCGAGTCGGCGACCGCGAACTGGGTGCGGTAGAGCTCGGCGTAGAGCCCGCCCACGGCGACCAGCTCCTCGTGCCGGCCCCGCTCGACGATCCGACCGTCGTCGAGGACCAGGATCTGGTCGGCGTCGCGGACGGTGGAGAGCCGGTGCGCGATCACCAGCGCCGTACGCCCCGTCAGCGCCACCGACAGCGCCCGCTGCACCGCCGCCTCACTCTCCGAGTCGAGGTGCGCGGTCGCCTCGTCGAGGATCACGATCGACGGGGCCTTGAGCAGCAGCCGGGCGATGGCGATGCGCTGCTTCTCGCCGCCCGAGAAGCGGTAGCCGCGCTCGCCGACGGTGGTGTCCAGCCCGTCCGGCAGGGACCGCACCAGGTCGGCGACCTGCGCGCCGGCCAGCGCCGCCCAGATCTCGTCGTCGGTGGCGTCCGGCTTGGCGTAGCGCAGGTTGTCGGCGATGGTCTCGTGGAACAGGTGCGAATCCTGGGTCACCACGCCGATCTCGTCGCGCAGCGAGTCGAAGGTGGCGTCGCGGACGTCGACCCCGCCGACCAGCACCTGCCCGTCAGTGACGTCGTAGACCCGGGAGATCAGCATGGACAGCGTCGACTTGCCGGCCCCGGAGGGCCCGACCAGCGCCACCATCTGCCCCGGCTCGACGGCGAACGAGACGCCCTTGAGCACCGGCTCGTTGACCGTACGATCCAGCGCGGCGACCTCCTCCAGCGAGGCCAGCGAGATCTCCGCGGCGCTGGGGTAGCGGAACCGCACGTCGCGGAACTCGACCCGGCCGCTGCCCCGGGGCACCGCGACGGCGTCGGGCTTCTCCTCGATGGCGGGCTTCAGGTCGAGCACCTCGAAGACCCGGTCGAAGGAGACCAGCGCGCTCATCACGTCCACCCGGACGTTGGACAGCGCGGTCAGCGGGCCGTAGAGGCGGGTGAGCAGCAACGCGAGGGTGACCACGGTGCCGGCGCTGACGTTGCCGGTGACCGCGAGCCAGCCGCCGAGGCCGTAGGTGAGCGCCTGGGCCAGCGAGGCGACCAGCAGCATCGCGACGAAGAACGTCCGCGAGTACATCGCGGACTGGATGCCGATGTCGCGGACCCGCTCGGCCCGCCCGGCGAACCGGCGCGCCTCCACCTCGGGCCGGCCGAAGAGCTTCACCAGCAGCGCCCCCGAGACGCCGAAGCGCTCGGTCATCGTCGCGTTCATCTTCGCGTCGAGGTTGTAGGACTCCCGGGTGATCTCGGCGAGCCGCTTGCCGACCCGGCGGGCCGGGATGATGAAGACCGGCAGCAGCACCAGCGACAGCGCCGTGATCTGCCAGGAGAGGGTGAACATCACGGCGGCGGTGAGCACCAGCTGGATGACGTTGCTGACCACGCCGGACAGCGTCGACGTGAACGCCCGCTGGGCGCCGAGCACGTCGTTGTTGAGCCGACTGACCAGAGCGCCGGTCTGGGTGCGGGTGAAGAACTGCAGCGGCATCCGCTGGACGTGGTCGTAGACCCGGGTGCGCAGGTCGAGGATGATGCCCTCGCCGATGCGGGCCGAATACCACCGCTGGGCCAGGGAGAGCAGCGCGTCGGCCACGGCGAGTGCGGCGATGACCAGGGCCAGCCGCACCACCAGGTCGCCAGCCCCCGAGCCGCCCCGGCTGATCGCGTCGATCACGTCGCCGGCGAGCACCGGGGTGGCGACCCCGATGATCGCAGCCAGCACCACGGTCACCAGGAAGACGACGATGTCGCGGCGGTAGGGCCGGGCGAAGGCCACGATCCGGCGGGCCACGCCGCGCTTGAGCCGGTGCGTGGAGATCTCGTCGCGGCTGCGCATCGACCGGAGCATGCTCCAACCGGCCATGCCGCCACCGGACATCGGGTTGGACACGTTCACCTCCGGGTCGTCGGGTCGACCGCACCGTCAGGTCGATTCTCCCGACGACTCTGACAACCTCGGTCGTAACCCGGATCTTCCCGAACGGTCCTTACTATTCTCCCCGCCCGGCGAGATCGCGCAGCCGACGCGTCTGCGCCTCGCGCTCGGCCCGCTGCTGCTCGCCGGCGGACCGGCCGGCAGCGCCGGCCAGCAGCGCCTTGATCTCCACCACCGCGTCCCGGTTGTTGGCCAGCAGGCCCGCCGTCAGGTCGCGCACCGCGGCGTCGAGGTCGGCGTTCGGCACGACCAGGGTGGCCAGGCCGATCCGGTCCGCCTCGGCGGCGTCCATCCGCCGGCCGGTGGCGCAGATCTCCAGCGCGCGGGAGTAGCCGACGAGGTCGACCAGGCGCTTGGTGCCGGCGAGATCCGGCACCAGGCCGAGCGTCACCTCGGCCATGGAGAACTTCGCGTCCTCGGCGAGCACCCGCAGGTCGCAGGCGAGCGCCAGCTGGAAGCCGGCGCCGATCGCGTGGCCCTGCACGGCGGCGACGGAGACGATGTCGGGCCGGTGCAACCAGGTGAAGCCGCCCTGCAACTCCGCGATGCGGTCCGCGCACTCCTGCTCGGGCAGGGTGGCGAGCTCGGCGAACGAGCCCGGCCCGGAGGCGCCGGCCACCGTCAGGTCGAGGCCGGCGGAGAACGCCCGCCCCTCGCCACGGACGACCACGACGCGGACGTCGCCGGGCAGATCGCGCGCGAAGTCGCTCATCGCGCGCCACATCGCCGGGGTCTGGGCGTTGAGCACGTCGGGCCGACACAACGTGACCGTCGCGACCGGCCCTTCGCATTCCAGCCGAACCCCGGTCGCCTCGGCGGTCACCGGACGACCCGGGGCGCGGTGCTGGTGGACGACGCTGGGGGGCGGGTCACGCCTTCTTGCGGCGCCGGGCGCCGCCGCGCTGCCGCAGCTGCACCCCGGACTCGGTGAGCACCCGGTGGATGAACCCGTAGGAACGGCCGGTCGAGGCCGCGAGCGCGCGGATGCTCTCACCCGAGGTGTACCGCTTTACCAGGTCCTTGGCGAGCGTCTGACGCTCGGCTCCGACGATCCGGCGACCCTTCTCAGTGCTGGTGGCTGTGCCAGTGGCTGCCATGCTGTGTCCTCACGTCCCAGACTGTGCGGTTCGGATACGGTCCCACCTATTAGACCGCCTCGAACGATCATGCGCCAGATATCAACTCTTCGCCAACCGACACGCTATGCGTTGTCATCTTCCCGATAGAGTGATACTCCCGACCCGGCCGGGGTCGGCGCAGCGTGCCCGCGCGGCGACGACGGGCGCTCCGTACCCTGCCTGACGTGACGGACCTCCTCGACACGGCCGCTGGCGCGGCGGTGGTCTTCGCCGCCACCGACATCGACGACATCGTCGTCCTGACGCTGTTCTTCGTCGCCGCGCGCAGCACCGGCCGCCCCCGCACCTGGCAGATCGTGGCCGGGCAGTACCTGGGCATCGGCGCGCTGGCGCTGGCCAGCGCGGTGGTCGCGGCCGGGCTGCTGGTGGTGCCCGATCCGTGGACCGGGCTGCTCGGGCTGCTGCCGATCGCCCTCGGCGTGCGCGCGCTGCTCGACCGGGAAGCCGACGAGGCCCCGGCGGTGGTGGGCTCCACGCTCGGGGTGGCCGGGGTGACGATCGCCAACGGCGCGGACAACATCGCCGTCTACGTACCGGTGTTCCGCGCCCTCGGGCCGGCCGACAGCGCGGTGTTCCTGCTGGTCTTCGTGGTGCTCGTCGCGCTGTGGTGCGCGGCGGGCGCCTGGCTGGGCGGCCACCCCCGGGTGACCGGTGTGGTCGAACGAGCCGGCCACTGGCTCGTCCCGGCCGTGTTCATCGCCATCGGCGTGGTCATCCTGGCCACCTCGAACGTCCTCCCCCACCTCCTGACCCTCCTGCCCTGACCCCCCTCGCCGCGAGCCGCGAGCCGCGAGCCGCGAGCCGCGAGCCGCGTTGATCATGAAGTTGTTGCGCTCCGCCCGGGGCGTCGCGACAACAACTTCATGATCGACGCCGTGGGCCGGCGTCGGGCGGTGGGTCAGGCCAGCTCGACGAGTTCGAGCAGGTCGTCGCTCCAGGCGTCCTCGTCGCCGTCGGGGAGCAGGATGGCGCGGTCCGGCTTGAGCGCCATGACCGCGCCGGGGTCGTGGGTGACCAGCACGATCGCGCCCGGGTAGCGGGCGATGGCGTCGAGCACCTGCTCCCGGCTGACCGGATCGAGGTTGTTCGTCGGCTCGTCGAGCAGCAGCACGTTCGCCCCGGAGCAGACCAGGGTGGCCAGCGCCAGCCGGGTCTTCTCGCCGCCGGAGAGCACCCCGGCCGGCTTGTCCACGTCATCGCCGGAGAACAGGAACGCGCCGAGGATCTTCCGCAGGTCGGTGTCGGTCTGCTCGATGGCGGCGCTGCGCATGTGCTCCAGGACCGTGCGGTCCACGTCGAGCGTCTCGTGCTCCTGCGCGTAGTAGCCGAGCCGCAGGCCGTGGCCGGCGTGCACCTCGCCGGTGTCCGGCTCCAGCAGGCCGCCGAGCATCCGCAGCAGGGTGGTCTTGCCGGCGCCGTTGAGGCCGAGGATGGCCACCCGGGAGCCCCGGTCCACCGCCACGTTCACGTCGGTGAAGATCTCCAGCGAGCCGTACGACTTCGACAGGCCCGTCGCGGTGAGCGGGGTCTTGCCGCACGGGGCCGGGCTCGGGAAGCGCACCTTCGCCACCTTGTCGGCGACGCGTACCTCCTCCAGGCCGGCGATCAGCTTCTCGGCCCGCCGGGCCATGTTCTGCGCGGCGACGGTCTTGGTGGCCTTGGCCCGCATCTTGTCGGCCTGCGCCATCAGCGCGCCGGCCTTCTTCTCGGCGTTGGCCCGCTCCCGGCGGCGGCGCCGCTCGTCGGTCTCGCGGGCCTCCAGGTACGCCTTCCAGCCGAGGTTGTAGACGTCGACCACCGAGCGGGTGGCGTCGAGGAACCAGACCTTGTTGACCACCGACTCCAGCAGCGAACCGTCGTGGGAGATCACGATCAGGCCGCCCTTGTGGTTGGCGAGGAAGCTGCGCAGCCAGGTGATCGAGTCGGCGTCGAGGTGGTTGGTCGGCTCGTCGAGCAGCAGGATGCCGCCGCCGTTCTCGCCGGCGTCCCGGAACAGGATCCGGGCCAGCTCGATGCGGCGACGCTGGCCGCCGGAGAGGGTGCCGATGGTCTGCGCGAGCGCCCGGTCCGGCAGCCCGAGGTTGGCGCAGATCCGGGCGGCCTCGGCCTCGGCGGCGTACCCGCCGAGGGAGGCGAACTGGTCCTCCAGCGCGCCGTAGCGGCGGACCAGCCGGTCGTCGGCGCCGTCGGCGAGCTTGGCCTCGATCTCCTTCATCTGGGCCATCAGCACGTCCAGGCCCCGGGCGGAGAGCACCCGGTCGCGGCCGGTGACCTCCAGGTCGCCGGTCCGCGGGTCCTGCGGGAGGTAGCCGATGGCGCTGCGCCGCTCGATCTGCCCGGCGTAGGGCTGCCCCTCGCCGGCGAGCACCTTGAGCGTGGTGGTCTTGCCGGCGCCGTTGCGGCCGACCAGACCGATCCGGTCACCCGGCTGCACCCGCAGCGTGGTGTCGGACAGCAGGATCCGGGCGCCGGCACGAAGCTCCAGGCCGGTGGCAGTGATCATGTCGGAGGACTCGCTCTCGGGGTCTGGAAGGGCTGACTCAGGGCACGCGAAAGCGCCGGCGGGCACGAGGCCCGTCGGCGCGGGGCGGTTCAGCCTTCGCAGAGCAGCACGTGGCAAGTGTACCGGGCGTCGCCCGACCGCCCCGCCGGATTACCGACCAAGATCATCGGGTACCGAAACGCCGTCCGGACCCGGTCCGGTACCGCAACCACCAAAACGGATCAAACGGTGATCGGGGTAGACATGGAGCTGAACGAGAACGCGCGGATCGACACCAGCCAGGTGGACGACCGGCGAGGATCCGGCGGGGGCGGCGGGCTGGGCGGCATTCCCATCCCGATCGGCGCCGGCCGGGGCGGCATCGTCGGCCTCGTCATCGCCGTGCTGGTGGCCCTCGTCGGCGGCGGCTTCGGCCTGAACGCCGCCACCAACGGCGGCGGGGACCCGCAGGGCGACAACACGTCGCTGGAGCAGAAGTGCTCGGCCGACGACGCGCTCCAGCAGCTCGACTGCCGCAACGCGCTCTACGTCAACTCCATCCAGGCGTACTGGCAGAAGGCGCTGCCCGAGGCGTTCGGCGAGCAGTACCGCCCGTCCCGGACGGTGTTCTTCAGCCAGGGCGTCAACACCGCCTGCGGGCAGGCCGACTCCGGCGTCGGCCCGTTCTACTGCCCCGCCGACGACCTGGTCTACATCGACCTCACCTTCTACCGGGTGCTCGCCCAGCAGCTCGGGGCCTCCGGCGAATTCGCCCAGCCGTACGTGCTCGCCCACGAGTACGGCCACCACGTGCAGGACCTGCTCGGCACCGAGGCCCAGATGCGCCGCCAGCAGCAGCGCGACCCCGACAACGCCAACGCGCTCTCGGTCAAGCTGGAGCTGCAGGCCGACTGCTACGCCGGCGCCTGGGCGAAGAACGCCACCGGCACCGCCGACTCCAGTGGCCAGAAGATCTTCACCAGCATCAGCGAGCAGGACATCCAGCAGGCCGTCGACACCGCCGAGAAGATCGGCGACGACGCCATCTCCGAGCGGGCGAACCGGCCGGTGAACCCCGACGAGTTCACCCACGGCTCGTCGCAGCAGCGCAAGGAGTGGTTCACCCGGGGCTACTCCACCGGCGACCCGAAGTCCTGCGACACCTTCAGCGGGGCGCTGTGAGCCCGTCGCCCGCCCCGCAACGGGGTCCCGCGTCGCCGCGTCGGCAAGCGGGGCCCCGGTTCAGTTGAAGGGGTCGCGGACCAGGATCCGGACCGCCCGGGCAGCCGCGATCGCGCCGACCAGCACGGCGTGCCGGGGCTCGGGCACGTCCAACAGCCGCTCCGCGCGCAGCGCCGCCAGCGGCGCGAGCCGCCGGTCGGCCAGCACGGCGTCCACCGCCCGCCGGTCGCCGCCGCAGACCAGCGCGCTCAGCGACGACGCCTCCGGCAACAGCAGCCGTACGGCCAGCTCGGTCGCGTCGCCCAGCGCCGCCTTCGCCTGGTTGTCGCGCCGCCGGGCGAAGCGCTGCTGGGACCAGCCCCCGGCGGCGGTGCGGCCCTGCACGTACCGGGTGTCCACCTTCGACACCGTCAGCTCCTCCCCCGCCGCGACGCCCACCGCCACCGCGCCCTTGCGGGCCAGCAGCAGGCCGATCCGGCGGGGTGTGGCCGCGGCGGCCACGAATCCGGGCACGTCCGGGGCGGCCGGCGCACCGGGCGGGGCGTGCAGCTCGGCGGTCGCGCCGTCCGGCGCGGCGAGCAGCAGCCCGTACCCCTGAATGGTCGTGGTGGGCGAGCCGTGCCGGTCGGCGAAGCCCTCGACCCAGCGGGCGACCCGGCCGGGGCCGACCTCGACCCAACGGCCACCCCCGGCTGCGGGTCGGCTGCTCATACGGCCGAACCTACGGCACCGGACCGTCGGCGGCTCAGTCGGGCAGCAGCATCGCGACGGCCAGCGCGGCGATGATCGCGCTGGAGAGCAGCGCGGTCACCAGCCGCCCGCGCGGCCCGGCGAGTACCCGGCCGACCAGGGTGCCACCGCCGGCGATGAGCAGTTGCCAGCTCGCCGAGGCGACGAACGCGCCGAGCACGAAGAGCGCGGCGGCCCGTGGATCCGGGTCGGCGGCATCGCCCCGGCCCAGCACGAGCGCCGCGAAGTACACCACGGTCGCGGGGTTCAGCAGGGTCAGCGCGAGCACGCCGGCGAAGGCCCGGGGCGGGGTGTCCAGGCCCCGACGGGCACCGGTCGTCCCGGTCGCGGCGCGCGGCCGCAGCGCACGCCAGGCACCGTGGCCGGCGAGGGCGAGCAGCACGGCGGCGGCGGCCAGCCGCAGCGGACCCGCGACCGGGGCGATCAGGCCGGCGACCGCGGCCCCGCCGAGGGCTGCCACGGCGGCGTAGAGCCCGTCCGCGGCGGCCACTCCGAGCGCGGCGGCGGCGCCGACCCGGAACGACGTGCGGGCGCTGAGCCCGAGGATGAGGATCGCGATCGCACCGACCGGCACGGCGACGCCGTAGCCGGCGACCAGACCGGCCAGGAACGCGCCGGTCACGACGGCCGGCGGCGGGTCGAGACGCGACCGGGCACCGTCCGCTGTCGCCGCGCGGCGGCGGTCGCGGCAACGGGGAGGCTCAGCACCGGGTACGTCTCGATCACGCCCCGATCCTGCTTCCCCACCTCACCCGCCGCCACCCATTTCCCGGCACTCGCCGGCTGCGACGGACGCCGCCGTGGGCGTCAGGCCAGCCGGTGCGCCGCGACCGTGTTCGAGCAGTCGGCGATGGTGGTGGGCTCCGAGACGCTGAGGGCGTCCAACCGGGACCACCCGTTGACTCCGGTGGTGGTGTTACGGAGGAAGATCCAGAGCGCGTTGGTGTAGGTGGCGCAGTGGACGTCGATCCCCTGACTCGGGTAGCCGAGCCCGCGACTGCCGCAGTCGATGTGCGGATAGGCCCGGATGTTGGTCCCGTTCCCGAACGAGATGGCACCCCCGCTGTACAGATCCGGGTGGGTGCCGTGCCCGCTGCAGTGGGCACTGGCCGGGCTGGCGGGCAGCAACGCCAGCGCCGAGCCACTCGTGACGAGCGCCAGCGCGGACGCGATGGAGAGCAACCGAGATCGCATGTGCCGTCTCCTCCAGATAGATGGTGACAACTATCGATAGAGGATGTCACGCGGATCGCACCCTGGCGTCGCTCCGCCGGAACGCGGCAGGGTGGAAGAGAAGGCAGTCCCCGCACGCGCCGGGCCATCCGCGGCTGTGGGACACCCGCGCCGTCGTCGGCGAGCTGGCCGCCGTCGTCCGTCGACAGGAACGCGTCGAGCGCGCCGCCCGGGAGGGGCGGCGCGCTCGACGGGGACCGACGCCGGGCCGGGTCAGACGTTGAAGCCGAGGGAGCGGAGCTGGTCGCGCCCCTCGTCGGTGATCTTGTCGG
This sequence comes from Micromonospora sp. NPDC023814, assembly GCF_040639595.1. Classification (NCBI taxonomy): domain Bacteria; kingdom Bacillati; phylum Actinomycetota; class Actinomycetes; order Micromonosporales; family Micromonosporaceae; genus Micromonospora; species Micromonospora sp. NPDC023814. Next base: position 19,331 of record NZ_JBFAAF010000060.1, on the reverse strand, counting down.
GGCCCCACGGCGGGAGCCACACCCAGTTGATCCGGATGTCGTCGACCAGGCCGCCGCCGGGGCCGGTGGTCAGCGCCTGGCGGGCCTGGTCCTCGATCACGTCGGTCAGCGGGCAGGCCGCCGACGTCAGCGTCATGTCCAGCGTGGCGACGTTGTCGTCGCCGACGTGCACGCCGTACACCAGGCCGAGGTCGACCACGTTGATGCCCAGCTCGGGGTCGACGACGTCCTTCATCGCCTCCTCGATGTCGGCGACGGCGGCCCGGGCACCCGCGGCCTTGCCGCCGTCACCCGCGGCCGGCGCGGCGGCGTCCGTGGCCGGCGTCGCCGTGCCCTCGGTCGCCGGCGTCGCCGCGGTGGCGGTGTCCTCGCTACTCATGCCTTAACCTCCGAAGGGCTCACGCCCACGCCGGCGCGTGCCGCGGCGTCCTTGAACGCCATCCACGGCAACAGCGCGCACTTCACCCGGGCGGGGTAGCGGGCGACGCCCGCGAACGCGACCCCGTCACCGAGCACGTCCTCGTCCGGCGTGACCTGACCACGGCCGGACATCAACTCCACGAACGCCTCGTGCACCCGGAACGCCTCACCCGCGCCCCGCCCGACCAGCAGCTCGTGCAACACGCTCGCCGACGCCTGGCTGATCGAGCAGCCCATGCCGTCGTACGAGACGTCGTGCAGCACGTCGCCGTCGGTCGCCACCCGGACCGTGACCTCGTCGCCGCAGGTCGGGTTGACGTGGTGCGCCTCGGCGACCCGGGCGCCCGGGTCGTCCGCGTCGCGCAGGCCACGGCCGTGCGGGTGCTTGTAGTGGTCCAGGATGATCTCCTGGTAGAGCTGGTCGAGCTGCATCAGTCGAACACCTTCCGCGCCTGCTCCAGGCCCGCCACCAGGGCGTCGATCTCCTCGGTGGTGGTGTAGAGGTAGAACGAGGCCCGCGTCATGGCCGGCACGCCGAACCGGGTGCACACCGGCCGGGCACAGTGGTGGCCCACCCGCACCTGCACGCCGAGCGAGTCGAGCACCTGCCCGACGTCGTGCGGGTGGATGTCGCCGAGGGCGAACGAGATGGTGCCGCCCCGGCCCACCGGCACGGTCGGCCCGAAGATCCGCAGGCCGCGCACCGTGGCGAGGGCGTCCAGCGCGTACGCCGTCAGCTCCTTCTCGTGCCACTGGATGGCCCGCATCCCGATGCCGGTGAGGTAGTCGACGGCAGCGCCGAGCGCGACCGCCTCGGCGATCGGCGGGGTGCCCGCCTCGAACCGGGCCGGCGGCGCGGCGAACGTCGAGCGCGCCATCGACACCGTCTCGATCATCGACCCTCCGCCGAGCACCGGCGGCATCGCCGCCAGCAGCTCGGCCCGGCCCCAGAGCACCCCGATGCCGGTCGGGCCGCACATCTTGTGCCCGGTGAACACGACGAAGTCGGCGTCGTAGTCGACCACGTCCATCGGCATGTGCGGCACCGACTGGGAGCAGTCGAGCAGCAGCAGCGCCCCCACCTCGCGGACCCGCTCGGTGATCCGCGCGGTGGCGTTGACGGTGCCGAGGATGTTGGACATGTGCACCAGGGAGACGATCTTCGTCCGCTCGGTGACCAGGTCCGCCAGCCCCGACTCGTCCAGGCGCCCGTGGTCGGTGACCGGGAACCAGCGCAGCGTCGCGCCGGTCCGCTCGCAGAGCAGCTGCCACGGGACGATGTTCGAGTGGTGCTCCATCTCGGAGATCACCACCTCGTCACCGGGGCCGAGCCGGAACCGCGGGTCGGCGTCGGGCCGCAGCGAAGCGTTGGAGAAGGCGTACGCGACGATGTTGATCGCCTCGGTGGAGTTCTTGGTGAACACCACCTCGTCCACGCTCGGCGCGTTGACGAACGCGGCGACCTTCGCCCGGGCGCCCTCGTACGCCTCGGTGGCCTCCGTGCCCAGCGTGTGCACCGAGCGGGAGACGTTGGCGTTGTGCATCGCGTAGTGCTCGGCGAGCACGTCGAGCACCTGCCGCGGTTTGTGCGAGGTGTTGGCGCTGTCGAGATAGACCAGCCGGTGCCCGTTGACCTCCCGGTCCAGGATCGGGAAGTCGGCGCGCACCTTCGCCACGTCGTAACGCGGCACGTCGTCGTACTGCGGCATCCCCGGCGGGATCGCGATGGTAGTCATGTCGACCGGCCCACCCATTCTCGAGAGGAATCAGGCCCGCGCCGAACCGGCCCCGGCGACGTACCGCTCGTAGCCCTCTTCCTCGAGCTTGTCGGCCAGCTCCGGGCCGCCCTGCTCGACGATCCGGCCGGCCACGAACACGTGCACGAAGTCCGGCTTGATGTAGCGCAGGATCCGGGTGTAGTGGGTGATCAGCAGCAGGCCGGTGTCGCCGGTGTCGCGCACCCGGTTCACTCCCTCGCTGACCACGCGCAGCGCGTCGACGTCGAGGCCGGAGTCGGTCTCGTCGAGGATGGCCATCTTCGGCTTGAGCAGCTCCAGCTGCACGATCTCGTGCCGCTTCTTCTCACCGCCGGAGAAGCCCTCGTTGACGTTGCGCTGGGCGAACGCCGGATCCATCTGGAGGCGCTCCATGGCCCCACGCAGCTCGCCGCCCCAGGTGCGCAGCTTCGGCGCCTCGCCGTCGATGGCGGTCTTGGCGGTACGCAGGAAGTTCGCCACCGAGACGCCGGGCACCTCGACCGGGTACTGCATGGCCAGGAAGAGGCCGGCGCGGGCCCGCTCGTCGACGGACATGGCCAGCACGTCCTCGCCGTCGAGGGTCACCGAGCCGCCGGTGATCTCGTACTTGGGGTGGCCGGCGATCGAGTAGGCCAGGGTGGACTTGCCGGAGCCGTTCGGCCCCATGATCGCGTGGGTCTCGCCCGAGCGGACGGTCAGGTCGACACCGGCCAGGATCGGCTTGAGCTCACCCTCGGGCAGCTTGACCGACACCTTCAGGTCGCGGATCTCCAGGGTGCTCATTATCGGGTCACTCCATTGCTCGGCGCGAGGCTGACGTAGATGTCGCCGTCGCGGACTTCGACGGGATAGACGGGAACGGGTTCGGTGGCGGGCAGCCCGGTCGGCTCGCCGGTCCTCAGGTCGAAACGGGAACCGTGCAGCCAACATTCCAGCGTGCAGCCGGAGACCTCCCCCTCGGAGAGGGCGACCGCGGCGTGCGAGCACTCGTCGTAGACGGCGTAGAAGGCGTCGTCCTCGCCGTGCACGATCGCGAGCTGCGTGCCGTCGACGTCCGCGGCGATCGCGGTGCCCTTCGGCACGTCCTCGGTCGAGCAGATCTTGATCATCAGGCGTCGGCCTTGCTCAGCCGGGCCTCGATCGCGTCGCCGAGCCGCTCGCGCAGCTCCTCGACCGGGATCTTGTTGATCAGCTCGGCGAAGAAGCCGCGGACCACCAGGCGCCGCGCCTCGCCCTCCGGGATACCCCGGGCCATCAGGTAGAAAAGCTGCTCGTCGTCGAAGCGGCCGGTCGCGCTCGCGTGGCCGGCGCCGGCGATCTCGCCGGTCTCGATCTCCAGGTTGGGTACGGAGTCCGCCCGCGCGCCGTCGGTCAGCAGCAGGTTCCGGTTGATCTCGTACGTGTCGGTGCCGGTCGCCTCGGCGCGGATCAGCACGTCGCCCACCCAGACGGTGCGCGCGCTCTCGCCCTGCAGGGCGCCCCGGTAGCCGACGTAGCTGCGGCAGTCCGGCACGCTGTGGTCGACCAGCTGGCGGTGCTCCAGGTGCTGCCCCGAGTCGGCGAAGTAGAGGCCGTACAGCTCGGCCTCGCCGCCCCGGTCGGTGTACTCCACCGAGGTGTACTGCCGGACCAGGTCGCCACCGAGGGAGACCTGGACGTGGACCACCTTGGCGTCCCGACCCAGCTTCACCTTCAGGTGCTGGGCCTGGACGGCGTCGTCGGCCCAGTCGGCGATGGTGACCAGGGTCAGCTTCGCCCCGTCGGCCACCGCCACCTCGACGTTGTCGGCCAGCGTCGCCGAACCGGCGTGCTCCAGCACCAGGGTCGCCTCGGCGAACCGGCCGACCTCGACGAAGGTGTGCCCGAAGGCGACGCCCTCGGCGCCGTCGCCGACCACCCGCAGGGTCACCGGGTCGGTGACCACGGCGTCGCGGGCGACCTGGACCAGCAGCGCCTGCCCGGCCCCGCCGTAGGCCAGCGCGCTGACCCGGTCGACCGGGGTGAGCACGCTGCCCACCCGGGGGTCGTCGGAGCCGATCCGCTCGACGGTCACGCCCTCGGGCAGGTCGCCGTACTCGTGGCGGACCGTGCCGGTGGCGGCCTGCGCCCCGCCGACCAGCCCGCGCAGACGCTTGAGCGGGGTGAAGCGCCACTCCTCCTCCAGGCCCGTGAGGGCCGGGAAGTCGGCGACGTCGTACGAGCGGAGCGCCTGCGACTTGGTGCTGGGCGGCGCGGAAGCCTGGGTAGTCATCTCTTCCTTGGTCTGTTTCGCGACGACGGTCTCTGGTGCGGGGGCGGCGGGCCGGCGGACCGGCCCGCCCCGGGTCGGCGTCAGCCGACCGCGCCCTCCATCTGCAGCTCGATCAGGCGGTTGAGCTCCAGGGCGTACTCCATCGGGAGCTCCTTGGCGATCGGCTCGATGAAGCCGCGCACGATCATCGCCATCGCCTCGTCCTCGCTCAGGCCCCGGCTCATCAGGTAGAAGAGCTGGTCCTCGCTGACCTTGGAGACGGTGGCCTCGTGCCCCATCGACACGTCGTCCTCACGGATGTCGACGTACGGGTAGGTGTCGGAGCGGGAGATGGTGTCGACCAGGAGCGCGTCGCACTTGACCGTGCTGCGGCTGTTGGTCGAGCCCTCCAGCACCTGCACCAGGCCGCGGTACGACGTGCGGCCGCCGCCCCGGGCGATCGACTTGGAGACGATGGTGGAGGAGGTGTGCGGCGCGGCGTGCACCATCTTGGCGCCGGCGTCCTGGTGCTGGCCCTCGCCGGCCATGGCCACCGAGAGCACCTCGCCCTTGGCGTGCTCGCCGGTCATGTAGACCGCCGGGTACTTCATGGTGACCTTGGAGCCGATGTTGCCGTCGATCCACTCCATGGTCGCGCCCTCGTGGCACACGGCGCGCTTGGTGACCAGGTTGTAGACGTTGTTCGACCAGTTCTGGATGGTCGTGTAGCGGCACCGGGCGTTCTTCTTGACGATGATCTCCACCACGGCGCTGTGCAGCGAGTCCGAGGAGTAGATCGGTGCGGTGCAGCCCTCGACGTAGTGCACGTACGCGCCCTCGTCGACGATGATCAGCGTCCGCTCGAACTGGCCCATGTTCTCCGTGTTGATCCGGAAGTAGGCCTGCAGCGGGATCTCCACGTGCACGCCCTTCGGCACGTAGATGAACGAGCCGCCGGACCAGACGGAGGTGTTCAGCGCGGCGAACTTGTTGTCGCCGACCGGGATGACGGTGCCGAAGTACTCCTTGAACAGGTCCTCGTGCTCCTTGAGGGCGGTGTCGGTGTCGAGGAAGACGACGCCCTGCTCCTCCAGGTCCTCACGGATCTTGTGGTAGACGACCTCGGACTCGTACTGCGCCGCGACGCCCGCGATCAGCCGCTGCTTCTCCGCCTCGGGGATGCCCAGCTTGTCGTAGGTGTTCTTGATGTCCTCGGGCAGGTCCTCCCAGCTGGTGGCCTGCTTCTCGGTGGACCGGACGAAGTACTTGATGTTGTCGAAGTCGATCCCGGTGAGGTCGGCGCCCCAGGCCGGCATGGGCTTGCGGCCGAACAGCCGCAGGCCCTTCAGCCGCAGGTCGAGCATCCAGGCCGGCTCGTTCTTCTTGGCCGAGATGTCCCGCACCACCGCCTCGTTGAGGCCGCGCTGGGCCACCGCCCCGGCGACGTCGGGGTCGGCCCAGCCGTACTCGTAGCGACCCAGGGCGGCGAGCTGCTCTTCCTGGGTCAGGGGCTGGACGATCTGCTCGGTCATCTATCTGTCCTCACAGTGGTGACGGTCTTACCGGACTGGGCGCGCCCCGGCTGGGCGGGAATGTGCGTGGTGCACACCCCGTCGCCGTGCGCGATGGTGGCCAGGCGCTGCACGTGGGTGCCGACCAGGCGGGAGATCACCGCGGTCTCGGCCTCGCACAGCTGGGGGAACTCGGCGGCCACGTGCGCCACCGGGCAGTGGTGCTGACAGAGTTGGCCGCCGGAGGCGATCGTGGACGCGTTGGCAGCGTAGCCCTCGGCGGTCAGCGCCCCGGCGAGCGCCTCGGCCCGCGCGAGAGGGTCGTCGCCGGCGTCCTCCATGGCGGCCCGGCAGCGGGCCTCCAGGGTGGCGACCTGGTCGGCGGCGAACGCCTCGACCGCCTCGGCGCCGCCGTTGTGCGCGATCCAGCGCAGCGCGGCGGTGGCCATGTTGTCGTAGTGGTGGGTGCCGCAGCGGACCCGGGCCGCGTCGGTCAGCAGGAACACCTTCGCCGGGCGGCCCCGGCCCCGGTGACCGCGGACCGTCTGGTCGCGGGCGACCACGTCACCGTCGGCAAGCATCGCGTCGAGGTGCCGCCGGATCGCGGCCGGGCTGAGCCCGAGCGCCGAGCCGAGCTGCGCGGCGGTGGTCGCCCCCCGCTCCAGCAGCAGGTGGGTGACCCGGTCCCGGGTGGAAAGGTCGCCGGCGGACACGGACTGACCGGCGGCCGGGGCGGCCGCCGGCTGGTGCCCGGAGAGCGCCGCCGCGTTTTTCACAACGCCCACGTTACGTAATTCGTCGGGGGGTCGCAAACCCGGGTCCCGGTGATCCGAACCACCGCGCCGGCGGAGTCGCACGAACCTCGATCACTACGGTGCGTAGGATTTGCGCCGTGACTCCATCCGTCCGGTTCCCGGTCTCCACCGCCCTGCTGCGCCGTCTCGCGCTCGCCTCGATCATCGCGAACGTGGGCATCGTCGTCACCGGCGGGGCGGTCCGGCTCACCCAGTCCGGCCTCGGCTGCCCCACCTGGCCCCGGTGCACGGACGAGTCGTACGTGGCAACCGCCGAGATGGGCATCAACGGGGCGATCGAGTTCGGCAACCGCCTGCTCACCTTCGCGGTCGGCGTCATCGCGCTGGCGGTGCTGGTGGCCGTGCTGCTGCAACGCCCCCGCCGCCGGGAGCTGCTCCCCCTCGCGGTCGCCGTGCTCTTCGGCATCCCGGCCCAGGCGGTCGTCGGCGGCTTCACCGTGCTCACCGACCTCAACCCGTGGGTGGTGGGCCTGCACTTCCTCGCCTCGATGCTCGTGATCGCGGCCGCGTACGCGCTGTGGCGGCGGATCGGAGACCCGGTCGGCCCGGCGGTGGCCGTGGTGCCGGCGCCGCTGCGGACCCTGGCGATGATCACCACCGTGGTCAGCGCGGCGGTGTTGGTGATCGGCACCTGGGTGACCGGCAGCGGCCCGCACGCGGGCGACCACGGCGCGGCCCGCAACGGCCTCGACCCGGAGTCGATCGCCCAGGTGCACGCCGACAGCGTCTTCCTGCTCATCGGCCTCTCCGTGGCGCTGGTCTTCGCGTTCCGCGCGGTCGGCGCGGCCCGGGCCGCACGGGCCGCCCTGGTGCTGGTCGCGGTGGAGCTGGGTCAGGGCCTGATCGGCTTCGTGCAGTACTTCACCAACCTGCCTGCGCTGCTGGTGGGCGCGCACATGCTCGGCTCCTGCCTGGTGCTGCTGGCCACCCTCTCGGTCCAGTGGGCCACCCGCGAACGCCGTCCCGTCGCGCCGGCCCCGGACCCCTCCCCCGCCGAGGACGCCGTCCCCGTCGCCGCCTGACGGGCGTCAGGCGGCGACCGACGGCGGCGTCCGCCGGCCCGGGCGCCGGGCGGTCCGCACCGTGGCGGCGCCCGGCGTCGGGTCAGCGTGGTGGGCGGCCCAGGTGGGTCAGGATCGCGCCGGCCAGGCGGTCGGCGGCGCCCTCGGCGTACCCGAGGAACAGCGACGGCTCGGTGAGCTCCAGCTCGACCAGGATCGAGGCGCCGTCCGGGCCGGGGATCAGGTCGACCCGGGCGTAGAGCAGCCGCTCCGGCCCGCCGGGCACCGCCGCGAGGGCCCGGTCCGCCACCGCCAGCTGCTCCGGGGTGGCCGTCCGCGGCGTGATCTCCTCGGGCTTGTAGAGCCCCTCCACGCCCAGGTCCGGCCCGGTGAGCATGGGGCCCTTGCGGATCGCGTGACTGTACGCCAAGCCGTCCGGGCCGGCCAGGAAGAGCAGCGCCGTCTCACCGGCGGTGTCGACGGCGGCCAGGTACGGCTGGACCATGGTCACGCGGCCGGCCGCCGCGAGCCGCCGCACGTGCGCGACGGCCAGTTCCCGGTGCTCCGGATCGGCCAGGTCGTACCGGCCGGTGTCCTGGCTGCCCGCGCTGACCGACGGTTTGAGCACGTACTCGCCGGAGTGGGCGGGCGGCTGCCAGCTCTCCCCCGGCTCCACCCACGTCGTGGGGACGGTCGGCACGCCCGCGGCGGAGAGCTCGGCGAGGTACCGCTTGTCGGTGTTCCAGCGGACCACGTCGGCCGGGTTGGCCAGGGCCGGGACGGCGGCCGCCCAGGCGACGAACTCGTCGCGGCGGGGCATGTAGTCCCACGGCGAGCGGAGCACGGCCAGGTCGTAGCCGGCCCAGTCGGCGGTGGGGTCGTCCCAGACCACCGGTTCGGCGGTCACGCCGCGGCGCGCGAGCGGGTCGAGCACCAGCCGGTCGTCGGCTTCGAGGGCGGGCAGTTCGGCACAGGTGACGAGAGCGACCCGGGGTTCCCCCCGGGTCGACTGGTGGTGGTTTGTCAATTTATGTCAACGGGCCATCGAGCGCCGGGCCATCGACCGCCAGAGGTCGTTGCTCGGACGCATCTGGTCCATGAGTTCACGCTCCCAGGCGTTCTCGACGGTGACGCCCGCCTTCGCGCAGGCCTGCCGCGCGACGACGGTGTCGTCCGCGAACTGGTCGCCCCACACCCCGTCCTCGCCTACGAGGACGATGCGTGCGCCGCGCTTGCCGACGTACTCGATGACCGCCTTCGCCCCGCCGTGTCCGGCGGCGAACGACTTGATGCCCGCGACCAGGCCCTGGGGGGCCTGTTCGGCGGTCTGTTCGGCCGTCAGCGTCGTATCGGAACCATCTGCCATGACGCGAAGCGTAAGCAGACTTCCATCCGGGCGGGCGAGAACCATGAAGCTTTTGTGATGCCAATTACCTGATGGTTTAAGGAAGACCACAGGTGAATCGCCCGACTTTATCCGGACTTACCACCGCAAAGCTCCGCCGCGAACCGGGCCTGCCTGGGGCAAGGCGAACTGTTCGGACCGATGCCCACGCTGTCACGGATGTAACAAGAAACCCGGACAAGGCATACACGATGCTGATTTTACCGCACAACGTGCCCGCGCCCGGCGCGCGGCCAGCGAACGCACTTGCCGGCCGGGATGCGCGGTGACCGCCCGGGTCAGATCAGCGCGTCGAGCGCGACGGCGGCGAAGAGGATCGTCAGGTAGGTCGTCGACCAGTGGAACAGCCGCATCGGCTTGACGGCCTGGCCCCGCGAGACCCGCCGGGCCAGCCGGTGCGCCTCCACCAGGAAGATGCCGCCGACCACCAGGGTGGGCACGCCGTAGATCGCGCTCATCCCCAGCGGCCACACCGCCAGCGAGGAGGCCACGGTGAGCCACGCGAAGATGATGATCTCGGCGTTGACCCGGCGGGCGGAGGCCACCACCGGCAGCATCGGAATGCCGGCCCGGGCGTAGTCGTCCTTGTACTTCATCGCCAGCGGGTAGAAGTGCGGCATCTGCCAGAAGAAGACCACCGCGAACAGCGCCCACGCGGCGGGCGCCAGCGACCCGGTCACCGCCGCCCAGCCGATCAACACCGGCGCCGCCCCGCAGGCGCCACCCCAGAACGTGTTAGCCGTCGTGGTGCGCTTGAGCCAGAGGGTGTAGACGAGGTCGTAGTAGGCGATCGCGGCCAGGGTGAGACCGGCGGCCAGCAGGTTGGTGAACGCCGCCATCAGCGCGACCGACACCACCGCCAGCACCAGCCCGAAGATCAGCGCGTTGCGCGGCGACACGGTGTGCGCCGGCAGCGGGCGGCGCTTGGTGCGCCGCATCAGCTCGTCGATGTCCCGGTCGATGTAGCAGTTGATGACGCTGGCCGCGCCCGCGGCGAGCGAGCCGCCGACCAGCACCACGGCCATCAGCCAGAGCGACGGCATGCCGCCGTCCGCGAGCATCATCGCCGGCACGGTGGTGACCAGGAGCAGTTCCACGATCCGCGGCTTGGTCAGCGTCACGTATGCCGAGACCACCGCGCGGACGTCCCGGCGACCGACCGCCGGGGCCTCCGCCGCCGCGCGCACCGGTGGCTGCCCGGCAGAGTTGCTGACGGGGCGCTCGGTGATCATGCTCACGGATTGCCACCTTCCGGCGTCGGCAGGGGAGGTCGGATCGGTCGGACCCGACTCGGGCCACACACCGCACCACAGACTACGCGCTGTCGTTTTGGCTGCCCGGGCGACCCGACAACGGTGCGGGCCGTCACACCCCCCGATCCTCCCGGACGCGCACAGACCTGCATGCAGAGATCCCCGGGCGGACGTTTAGGACCGCTCGATAGGGTCATCGCTGAGGGTTCCGCCCATCTGCCGAGGAGCACAACCATCGTGGCTGCCAACCGACCCGAGCACCCCGCACTGAACTGGTCCGACCTCGACCGCCGGGCCGTCGACACCGTCCGCGTGCTGGCCATGGACGCCGTGGAGAAATCCGGCAACGGCCACCCGGGCACCGCGATGAGCCTCGCGCCCGCGGCCTACCTGCTCTTCAACCGGGTCATGCGGCACAACCCGGCCGACCCGAACTGGCCCGGCCGGGACCGGTTCGTGCTCTCGGCGGGCCACTCCAGCCTCACCCTCTACATCCAGCTCTTCCTCGCCGGCTACCCGCTCAGCCTCGACGACCTCAAGTCGCTGCGGCAGTGGGGCTCGCTCACCCCGGGCCACCCCGAGCACGGCCACACCCCGGGCGTCGAGACCACCACCGGCCCGCTCGGCCAGGGCCTCGGCAACGCGGTCGGCATGGCGATGGCGGCCCGCCGCGAGCGCGGTCTGTTCGACCCGGAGGGCGAGCCGGGCGCGTCGGTCTTCGACCACGACATCTGGTGCATCGCCTCCGACGGCGACATCGAGGAGGGCATCACCCACGAGGCCAGCGCGCTCGCCGGGCACCAGCAGCTCGGCAACCTCACGGTGATCTACGACGACAACGAGATCTCCATCGAGGACGACACCCGGATCGCCATGAGCGAGGACGTCGCGGCCCGCTACGAGGCGTACGGCTGGCACGTGCAGACGGTCGACTGGCGCACCGGCGACGCCGACCAGGGCGACTACCACGAGGACGTGGAAGCCCTCTACCAGGCGCTGCTGGCGGCGAAGGCCGAGACCGGCCGCCCCTCCTTCATCGCGCTGCGCACCATCATCGGCTGGCCCGCGCCCAACAAGAAGAACACCGGCAAGATCCACGGCTCCGCGCTCGGCGGCGACGAGGTGGCCGCCACCAAGCAGATCCTCGGCTTCGACCCGGCGCAGTCCTTCGAGGTCGACGAGAAGGTGCTCGCGCACGCCCGCCTGGTGATGGAGCGGGGCGCCCGCGCCCAGCAGGAGTGGACCGCGGCGTTCGACGGCTGGTCGAAGGCCAACCCGGAGCGCCGGTCGCTCTACGACCGGATGGCCGGCCGGGTGCTGCCGGACGGCTGGGCCGAGGCCCTGCCCGAGTTCCCGGCCGACGCCAAGGGCATCGCCACCCGGGCCGCCTCCGGCAAGGTCCTGGAGGCGCTCGCCCCGGTGCTGCCCGAGCTGTGGGGCGGCTCGGCCGACCTGGCCGAGAGCAACAACACCACCATGAAGGGTGAGCCGTCCTTCGTCCCCGCCGTCCACGCCACCAAGGACTTCCCGGGCCACGAGTACGGCCGCACGCTGCACTTCGGCATCCGCGAACACGCCATGGGCGCGATCCTCAACGGCATCGCCCTGCACGGCGGCACCCGCCCGTACGGCGGCACCTTCCTGGTGTTCAGCGACTACATGCGCCCCTCTGTCCGGCTCGCCGCGCTGATGAAGCTGCCGGTGGTCTACGTCTGGACGCACGACTCGATCGGCCTCGGCGAGGACGGCCCCACGCACCAGCCGGTGGAGCACCTGACCGCGCTGCGCGCCATCCCCGGCCTGGACGTGGTCCGCCCGGCCGACGCCAACGAGACCGCCTGGGCCTGGCGGTGCGCGCTGGAGCACACCGACCGGCCGACCGCGCTGGCGCTCAGCCGCCAGGCGCTGCCGACCTTCGACCGGTCGACGCTGGCCGGCGCCGAGGGCGTGGCGAAGGGCGGCTACGTGCTCGCCGAGGCGTCCACCGGCAAGCCGCAGGTGATCCTCGTCGGCACCGGTTCCGAGGTGCAGCTCTGCCTGACCGCGCGGGAGCGCCTGGAGGCCGACGGCACCCCCACCCGGGTCGTCTCGATGCCCTGCCAGGAGTGGTTCGCCGAGCAGGACGAGGCGTACCGGGAGTCGGTGCTGCCACGCGGGGTAAAGGCACGGGTGAGCGTGGAGGCGGGCATCGCCATGTCCTGGCGGCACCTCGTCGGCGACTGCGGCGAGAGCGTCAGCCTGGAGCACTACGGCGCCAGCGCCCCGCACTCCATGCTCTTCGAGCAGTTCGGGTTCACCCCCGACCGGATCGTGGCCGCCGCGCACGCGGCGCTCACCCGGGTGGGCGAGATCACCGGTTTCACGACCGGCAACTGAGGGGAGCGTGGACGACATGACGAAGGACAGGCTGGGCGAGCTCAGCGCCGCGGGTGTGGCGATCTGGCTCGACGATCTTTCCCGGACGCGGCTCAGCTCCGGCGGGCTGGACCAGTTGCGCCGCGAGAAGCACCTGGTCGGGGTGACCTCCAACCCGACCATCTTCGCGAAGGCGCTGAGCGACGCGGACGAGTACGACTGGCAACTGAAGGACCTCGCCATCCGTGGGGTGGACGTCGAGGAGGCCGTCCGCATGCTCACCACGTACGACGTGCGGTGGGCCTGTGACGTGATGCGGCCGGCGCACGACGCGACCGCAGGGGTGGACGGCCGGGTCTCCATCGAGGTGGACCCGCGGCTGGCCCACGAGACCGAGAAGACCGTCGCCGAGGCCGGGGCGCTGTGGTGGCTGATCGACCGCCCCAACCTCTTCATCAAGATCCCGGCCACCGAGGCGGGCCTGCCGGCGATCACCGCCACCCTGGCCCAGGGGATCAGCGTCAACGTCACGCTGATCTTCGGGCTGGACCGCTACTCCGAGGTGATGGACGCGTTCCTGGCCGGCCTGGAGCAGGCGAAGGCGAACGGCCACGACCTGTCCAAGATCGGGTCCGTGGCGTCGTTCTTCGTCTCCCGCGTCGACACCGAGGTCGACAAGCGGCTGGAGAAGATCGGCTCCGCCGAGGCCAAGGCGCTGCGCGGCAAGGCCGCCATCGCCAACGCCAAGCTGGCCTACGAGCGCTACGGCACGGTCTTCTCCTCCGACCGCTGGCAGGCCCTCGCCGACGCCGGCGCGCACCCGCAGCGGCCGCTGTGGGCGTCCACCTCCACCAAGAACCCCGACTACCGGGACGTCATCTACGTGGAGGAGCTGGTCGCGCCCGGCACCGTCAACACCATGCCGGAGCCGGTCATCCACGCGTACGCCGACCACGGCGAGACCCGCGGCGACACCATCACCGGCTCGTACGACGAGGCCCGCAAGGTCTTCGCGGACCTGGAGTCGGTCGGGGTCGACATGGCCGACGTGATCGCCACCCTGGAGCGCGAGGGCGTGGAGAAGTTCGAGGCGAGCTGGCTGGAGCTGCTCGACGGCGTGCGCAAGTCGCTGGCCGCCGCGGGCAAGGGCACCGGCCACCCGGGCGACGCCGCGAAGGGCAACGCGCGGGCCGCGCAGCAGGCGGGAGGCAACGCGTGAGCGAGCGAACCATCAGGCACAGCAGCGTGGCGCCTCGCGCCGCCGCCGAGCGGAGCGAGGTGGCGGCGTGAGCGAGCGAAGCGAGCGAACCATCAGGCACAGCAGCGTGGCGCCTCGCGCCGCCGCCGAGCGGAGCGAGGTGGCGGCGTGAGCGACCTGCTCGCCGGGGCGGTCGAGGCGGCCGCCGGGCTCGCCGTGCACGGTGCCGACACCGTCGACAAGTCGGCCCCCGCCTCCACCCGCGACGCGCTGGTCCGCGCCGGCGTGCCGGGCAGGCTGGCGGAGAAGGACCCGACCCTGTGGGGCCCGGACGCCGAGGCCGAGGCGAAGATCCGCCTCGGCTGGGTGGACACCCACCTGCGCAGCCGCGAGCTGCTCCCCCAGCTCGCCGAGCTGAAGGCGGAGCTGGCCGACCTGGACCACGTGGTGCTCGCCGGCATGGGCGGCTCGTCGCTGGCCCCGGAGGTCATCGCGCGCACCCTCGGCAAGCAGCTGACCGTGCTCGACACCACCGACCCGGGACAGGTCCGGGCGGCGCTGGCCGACCGGCTGGAGCGCACCGTGGTCGTGGTGGCCAGCAAGTCGGGCTCGACGGTGGAGACCGACAGCCACCGCCGGGCCTACTGGCAGGCGTTCCTGGACGCAGGGATGACCGAGGCGGAGGCCGGCCGGCACTTCGTCATCGTCACCGACCCCGGTTCGCCGCTGGAGGCCACCGCCGCCGAGATGGGCGCCTTCACCGTGCTGGCCGACCCGAACGTGGGCGGCCGCTACTCGGCGCTGACCGCGTTCGGGCTGGTCCCGTCGGCGCTGGCCGGCGTCGAGGTGGCCGAACTGCTCGACGAGGCGGACGCGCTGTCCCGGTCGCTGGGCGGCGACCGGGACAACCCGGGCCTGGCCCTGGGCGCCGCCCTCGGGGCGGCGGCCACCATGGGCCGGGACAAGGTCGCCCTGATCTCCGACGGCACCGGCATCGACGGCCTCGGCGACTGGGCGGAGCAGCTGATCGCCGAGTCCACCGGCAAGTCCGGCGTCGGCATCCTCCCGGTCGTCGTGGAGTCCCCGGAGAGCCCCGGCGCCGGCGGCGCCGACGTGCTCACCGTGACCTACGGCGGCGCGCTGGCCACCGGCGCCGTCCCGGGCGGCGGCACCGGCCCGGACGTGGCGGTCAACGGCCCGCTCGGCGCGCAGTTCCTGGCCTGGGAGTACGCCACCGCGATCGCCGGTGTGGTCCTCGGCATCGACCCGTTCAACCAGCCCAACGTCACCGAGTCCAAGGAGAACACCAACAAGATCCTCGCCTCGGGCCCGCCGGCGGAGACGCCGTCGTTCACCGAGGGCGCGATCGAGGTGTACGCGCCGCAGGGCGCCCCGGGCGACCTGGCCGGCGTGCTCCGCTGGCTGGTCGACGGGCTGGGCGGCGACGGTTACCTCGCGGTGATGGCGTACCTCGACCGGTTCGCCGACGCCGATGCGGCCCGGCTGCGGCCGCTGCTGGCCGGGGCCTCCGGCCGGCCGGTCACCTTCGGCTGGGGGCCGCGGTTCCTGCACTCCACCGGCCAGTACCACAAGGGCGGCCCGCAGGTCGGCAGC
Organism: Micromonospora sp. NPDC023814; assembly: GCF_040639595.1. Classification (NCBI taxonomy): domain Bacteria; kingdom Bacillati; phylum Actinomycetota; class Actinomycetes; order Micromonosporales; family Micromonosporaceae; genus Micromonospora; species Micromonospora sp. NPDC023814. The sequence goes on along the minus strand of NZ_JBFAAF010000060.1, from coordinate 3,772 downwards.
TACCTCCAGCTCACCGGCGCGGTCGCCGACGACCTGCCGGTGCCCGGCAAGCCGTACACCTTCGGGGAGCTGCAGGCGGCGCAGGCCGCCGGCGACCGGCAGGCCCTGGCCGGGCGGGAGCGCCCCCTGGTGCGGCTGCACCTGACCGACCGGTCCGCGGGCGTGGCCCAGCTGCTCGATGTGGTCGGGGCGCTGCGGGCGTGACGATGAGGACCATGGACGATGCCGAGCGAGGAGGCGGCGTGAACCCGCTGCGCGACCCGCAGGACCGCCGGCTGCCGAGGATCCCGGAGCCGTGCGCCCTGGTGATCTTCGGCGTCACCGGCGACCTGGCCCGCAAGAAACTCCTCCCGGCGGTGTACGACCTGGCGAACCGGGGGCTGCTGCCCCCGGGCTTCGTCGTCCTGGGTTTCGCCCGTCGGGACTGGGGCGACGGCGACTTCGAGTCGCTGGCCCACGAGGCCGCCAAGAAGCACGCCCGCACCCCCTGGCGGGAGGAGGTGTGGGCGCGGCTGGTCGGCAACATCAAGTTCGTGGGCGGCTCGTTCGACGACGACGCCGCGTTCGACCACCTCGCCGCCACCCTCGACGAGCTGCGCCAGACGCACGGCATCCCGGGCAACGCCGCCTTCTACTTCTCCATCCCCCCGGCGGCGTTCCCCGTGGTGCTCAAGCAGCTGGCCCGCACGGGGATGGCCGACAACGCCAAGTCCGGCGGCTGGCGCCGGGTGGTGGTGGAGAAGCCGTTCGGGCACGACCTGCCCTCGGCGAAGGCGCTCAACGACCTGGTCGACGACGTCTTCACCCGCAAGGACGTCTTCCGCATCGACCACTACCTGGGCAAGGAGACCGTCCAGAACATCCTCGCCCTGCGGTTCGCCAACAACCTGTTCGAGCCGCTGTGGAACTCCAAGTACGTCGACTCGGTGCAGATCACCATGGCCGAGGACGTCGGCATCGGCACCCGCGCCGGCTTCTACGATTCGGCCGGCGCGGCCCGGGACGTGCTCCAGAACCACCTGCTCCAACTGCTGGCGCTGGTGGCGATGGAGGAGCCGACGAGCTTCGACGCGGACGAGATCCGCACCGAGAAGCTCAAGGTGCTGCGGGCGATCACCCTGCCGAAGGACATCGCGGAGGGCACCGTCCGCGGCCAGTACCTGCCCGGCTGGGTGGGCGGCCAGCGCGCGGTCGGCTACCTGGAGGAGGAGGGCGTCCCGGAGGACTCGACCACCGAGACGTACGTGGCGGTCCGGCTCGGCATCCAGAACCGCCGCTGGGCGGAGGTGCCGTTCTACATCCGGGCCGGCAAGCGGCTGCCACGCCGCGTCACCGAGGTCGCCATCATGTTCAAGAAGGCGCCGCACCTGCCGTTCAACGCCGCCGACATGGAGTCTTTGGGCAACAACCAGCTCGTCATCCGGGTACAGCCCGACGAGGGCGTGGTGCTCAAGTTCGGCTCCAAGGTGCCCGGCACCACGATGGAGGTCCGCGACATCGCGATGGACTTCCAGTACGGCGAGGCGTTCACCGAGTCCAGCCCCGAGGCGTACGAGCGGCTGGTGCTGGACGTGCTCATCGGTGACCGCACCCTCTTCCCGGACGCCGCCGAGGTCGAGCAGAGCTGGCAGGTGGTGGACCCGCTGGAGCACGCGTGGGCGGGCACGAAGCCGGAGCCGTACCGGGCCGGTGAGTGGGGACCCCGCGCCGCCGACGAGATGCTGGCCCGCGAGGGTCGGGCCTGGCGCAGAGCGTGAGCAAGCCCAGCGAGTCAACCAGGAGGCTCCAGTGATCGGCCTGTGGGACACCACCGGCAACGAGGTGGTCAAGGCGCTCGCCGCCGAACGGCGCAGCGCCGGCGGGGTGGCCAGCGGCATGGCGCTCACCCTGATCGTGGTGGTGGACGAGAAACGGGTCCGCGAGGCGGAGGCGGCGGCCACGATAGCGGCCGCCGCCCACCCCTGCCGGCTGGTGGTGGTGGTCCGCTCCGACGTCGAGCGGGAGCGCAACCGCCTCGACGCGGAGATCGTCGTGGGCGGTCGGCTCGGCCCCTGCGAGGCGGTGGTCACCCGGATGTACGGGCGGCTCGCCCTGCACGCCGAGTCCGTGGTGATGCCGCTGCTGGTGCCGGACGTGCCGGTGGTGACGTGGTGGCACGGCGAGCCGCCGGCCGAGATCGCCACCGACTTCCTCGGCGTCGTGGCCGACCGGCGGATCACCGACGCCGCGCAGGCCGCCGACCCGATCGAGGCGCTGCGCCAGCGGGCCCGGGACTACGCGCCGGGCGACACCGACCTGGCGTGGACCCGGATCACCCCGTGGCGCACGCTGGTGGCCGGGGCGTTCGACACCACCCAGGCGCGGGTGACCGAGGCGACCGTGGTCGCCCCGGCCTCCGACCCCACCGCCGCGCTGATGCGGGGCTGGCTGGCCGCCCGGCTCGGCATCGACCCGGTGTGGCAGCGCACCGACGAGTTCCCCCGCATGCGGGAGGTGCAGCTGCGCTGCGCCAACGGCGACGAGCTGACGCTGACCCGGGAGGACAGCGTGGCGACGTTCCGGCGTACCGGCCAGGAGGACCGGCACCTGCCGCTCGTCCGCCGGCCGCTCGGCGACGAGCTGGCCGAGGAGCTGCGCCGGCTCGACGCCGACCAGGTGTACGCGGAGGCGCTGGGCACCACGGCCGGCCTGACCGGCCTGGACCAGCGCCCGGCGCAGCGGGTGCACGTCTGGAAGGACCCGGCCACCGCGCAGCGGGCCGAGGCGGGGGTGACCGCGCACGCGGGAACGAGCACCCAGCACTGAGCGCCCGACTGCCGGGCGCACGAGGAACACCGACCGCGCGGCGGCCGGAGAAACGAAGGCACATCAGATGAGTGAGGCGAGTGTCGCCGTCCACGCCGACGCCGACCTGCTGGCCCAGGCGGTGGCCGCCCGGTTGGTGGTCAAGCTGCTCGACGCGCAGGCCGAGCGGGGCCAGGCGTCGGTGGTGCTGACCGGCGGGCGGATAGCCGCGGCGGTGCACCGGGCGGTGGCGGCGCTGCCGGCCCGCGACGCCGTGGACTGGTCCCGGGTGGACGTCTGGTGGGGCGACGAGCGGTTCCTGCCCGCCGGCGACCCGGAGCGCAACGAGACGCAGGCCCGGGCGGCCCTGCTGGACGTGGTGCCGCTGGACCCGGCCCGGGTCCACCCGATGCCCGCCTCCGACGGGCCGGCCGGGCCGGATCCGGAGGAGGCGGCCGCCCGCTACGCCGAGGAGCTGGCCCGGGCGGCGCGTCCCGGCCACGCCGCGCTCCCCCACTTCGACGTGCTGATGCTGGGCGTCGGCGAGGACGGGCACGTGGCGTCGGTGTTCCCGGAGCACCCGGTGCACCACGACACCCGGCCGGTCAGCGCCGTCCGGGGCAGCCCGAAGCCCCCGCCGGTGCGGACCACCCTGACCCTCCCGGCGATCAACACCGCCGAGGAGGTCTGGTTGGTGGCCAGCGGCGCCGACAAGTCCCGGGCGGTCGGCATGGCGCTGGCCGGGGCGGGGCCGGTGCAACTGCCGGCGGCCGGCGTGCAGGGTACGGGTCGTACGCTCTGGCTGCTGGACCGGGCGGCGGCGGCCGACGTGCCGACCCGCCTGCGCAGCCTGCGCTGAGCGTGTAAGGAAGGGCCCCTTGTTAACGCTATGCGCTCGGGTTCTAGGGATCGTTGCAACGCCTGACGTGATCAGGGGTTGCAGTGTTCGAGATCCGTGGGGATCGCAGGCCGCAGGGTCCGAAGAAGC
>NZ_JBFAAF010000059.1:0-48542 GCF_040639595.1 Micromonospora sp. NPDC023814 | reverse complement strand
CCGCGCACGGCCGCAACATCATGCACGCCCTCACCGAACTCGCCACCGGCCGTCCCTGGCTACCCGCAACCGGAACGACCACCTGATCAGTCACCCGGACCGTATTGCCGCCGCTGCCGGCCGCACCGGCGCCGTCCAAGCCGCCTGCGCGGGCGTTCAACTCTCCCAGCATCGCGAAGAGGACCACCACCGCACCGGCGAGTATGAGCAGTCCGAACCCGAACAGGTAAGTCATCCAACGATCTCCTTTCTCAGCTAGCTTGGCTGGACGGACGTGCCGGGGGACGAATCAGGTCGACTATCATGCCGCGCCACAGAAGCAAGGCCATGCCCAACACGACGCTTGCGGTCATGACGGCCATCTGGTCGGACCGGCCTGCCACCGAGGAGACGAAGACGAGGGCACCGGAGCCACCGATCGCAACGCCGATGAGCACGTTCCTGGCGCCGAGCGGTCGGCGTTCCGCCCGACCGAAACATCCGCAGGGCAACGTGGTCCGCCGGTGCCAACCGACAACGCCGGCTACGGCGAAGGAGGCACCCAGGGCAACCGCTGCGACCCCGGCCGCGTCTCGACCGGCGGGCAGGAGGAGACCTACCCCGACAGACACCTCGGCCACAGCCACCGCCCGAACCGTCGCGAAAGCGGTGCTGCGGCGCACCCGAAGGAGTTCGGTGAAAAATTGCCGGGCGTGCCTAGGCGAAACGATTTTGCCGAGGCCGGAACAGATGAATACTGCAGAGAGAACGCAGGTAGACGCTGCAACAAGAAACTCCAAGTCCCTCATGCCGGTAGGCTCGCCTGATCGGAGCAGGCATGCAGACGTATCAAAGTACCCCCCCGCGATCGTCGCAATGACGCACACGCACACCTACACGCTTAGAGCTAAGATGCGCGTCGATATCTTGCGGTCGATTCCGCTCGGATTGGCCGCATGAGTCAAGGCCCCGTTACTGTTTGCGCTACTCTCAACTTGACCAGGGCTGTTCCTCGATGAGTTGAAGGACGAGGATTGCGGTGAGTAACGACGTGGCGCGGCAGGGCGGTGTTTGGCTGCGGCGTGTGGACGAGCAGGGGCTCCGCTCGGGTGCGGGGCGACTCCAGAAGGCTCGCTGTCGGGTCTTCGCAGGGTTGGCGTGGTCGGACCTGCGCACGACCGGCCTGCGGCTATATTGCGGGCGTAGTCGACGCAGCCAATCGCTGAACGGCTCGGGGTCGATCACCAGCAATTGCAGCAGTTCATGACCTCGTCCACCTGGAACGGGCCGATTCCCGTCGGCCGGGCGGCTCTCCTCGGCGGGCGGTCGTTGACGGGCGGCGACGGCGACGGCACGAGCCAGGTCAAACTCGGGTCAGTATCGGCCGGCAGGGACACCGTCCCCTAAAACTCCCGGTTGGACAACTACGCCACCCGCAGGACGCCTGGGTGCGGCGGGGTGCCGGCGGCGACGTCCTCCTCGACAGCCCCGCCACCTACTGTCGGCGAATCAACGGCTCGACACACAAAATCCGCATCGACGCGAGCGCCCCCGCCAGGTCCGCGCGCAGGTCCTCCGGGTCCTCCAGGCCGACGGAGACGCGCAGCAGCCCGCCGACCGGCTTGGCCCCCTCCTCGACGGGCCGGTGGGTCAGCGAGGCCGGGTGCTGGATGAGCGTGTCGACCCCACCGAGCGACACGGCGTGGGTGATCAGTCGGCAGCCGTCGGCGACGGCGGCCGCGGCGGGCGCGCCGCCGCGTACCTCGAAGGCGAGGAGGCTGCCGGGGCCGGTCATCTGCCGGCCGACGAGCCCGGCCGGGTCGTGCAGCGACGGGTGGTGCACCCGCGTGACGGCGGGGTGGGCGGCGAGCCAGGCGGCGAGTTTCTCCGCGCCGGCCTGCTGGGCCCGGACCCGCACCGGCAGGGTCTGCAGGCCGCGGTGCAGCAGGTACGCGCCGAGGGGGTGCAGGATCGCACCGGTGAGCGCGCGGACCTGGCGCAGCCGGGCAGCCCAGTCGGCGTCGCAGGCGACGACTCCGGCGAGCACGTCGCCGTGTCCGCCGATGCTCTTGGTGGCGCTGTGCAGTACGAGGGCGGCGCCGTGCCGGGTGGGCTGCTGGAGCACGGGGGTGGCGACGGTGTTGTCCACGAGCAGCGGGACGTCGCCGGCGGCTCGCGCGAGGGCGGCGATGTCGACCAGGTCGAGGGTGGGGTTCGCCGGGGTCTCGGCGATCACCAGGGCGGTGTCGGGGCGGACGGCGGCGGCGACCTCGTCCGCGTGGGCCCAGGTGACGGTGGTGCCGAGCAGGCCGGTGGCGAGCACGTGGTCGGTGCCGCCGTAGAGCGGGCGGACGGCGACGAGGTGGCGCTTCCCGTCCCGGGTGGCGGCGAGCAGCGTGGCGGTGAGGGCGGCCATGCCGCTGGCGAAGGCGACGGCGTCGCCGGTGCCTTCGAGGGCGGCGAGGGCGGTCTCGAAGCGGGCGACGGTGGGGTTCCACAGGCGCTGGTAGACGGCGCTGCCGCCGGCGGGGAGCGTGCCCCCGGTGGCGAGGGTCTCGTACGCGTCGCCGCCGGCGTCGACGGACGGCAGGGGGTTGGTGGTGGAGAGGTCGATGGGCGGCACGTGGACGCCGAGGGCGGCGAGGTCGTCGCGGCCGGCGTGCACGGCTCGGGTGTCCACGGTCGTCATGCCAGAAGGATCGAACATAGAGCCAGTAGTGGACAATAGTTCCGAAGATGATTCGGCTAGATTCCTTTGATTGGCGCGGTGATTCGACGGAGGATGTCTCCATGCCCCTTGCGACGAACGATGTGCGGCGGTTCGCGACCCTGGACGACACCGATCGCGCGATCCTGTCCGAGCTGGCCGCGGACGGCCGGCTGCCGAACAACGCCCTCGCCGAGCGGGTCGGGGTGGCCCCCTCGACGTGCCTGACCCGCACCCGCGCGCTGCGGGAGTGTGGGGCGATCCGCGGGTTCCACGCGGAGGTGGACCCGGCGGCGGTGGGGCTGCCGTTGCAGGCGCTGGTGTCGGTGCGGTTGACCGCGCACGAGCGGGCGGTGGTGGACGCCTTCCGAGCGCGGTCGGTGCGGCTGCCGGGGGTGGTGTCGGTGTTCCACGTGGCGGGCGCGGAGGACTACGTGCTGCACGTGCGGGCCGCCTCGGCGGACGCGCTGCGCGACTTCGTGCTGGACCACCTGGCGGTGGACCCGGCGGTGCTGCACACCCAGACGAGCCTGATCTTCGAACAGGCCCGCGGCCTGGGCTGAGCACCCGGCGCGAGGCACCGCGTGAGCTTGGTTGCCCCGGGGAACAATTCGGGGGCCGGGCGGGTTGGCCAGCCGTGTGATCAACGTACCGCTGTCTGTTCTTGACCTTGCCCCGGTCGCGGCCGGTGCCACGGCCGGCGAGGCCCTGCGGCACACCACCGAGCTGGCCCGCCGCACCGAGGAGCTGGGATACCACCGGTTCTGGGTGGCCGAGCACCACAACATGCCGGGGATCGCGAGTTCCGCCCCGGCCGTGCTGCTCGCGCACCTGGCGGCGCACACGTCGACGATCCGGCTGGGCTCGGGCGGGGTGATGCTGCCCAACCACGCGCCGCTGGTGGTGGCCGAGCAGTTCGGCACCCTCGACGCGCTGCACCCGGGCCGGATCGACCTGGGCATCGGCCGCGCCCCTGGCACCGACCAGGTGACCGCGCTGGCGCTGCGCCGGACGATGGAGGGGCTGTCGGCGGAGGGCTTCCCCCGGGAGCTGGCGGACCTGATGAACCACTTCACCGGCGAGCGGCCGGGGCCGATCACGGCCACCCCCGGTCGCGGGCAGCAGCCGGCGATCTGGCTGCTCGGCTCCAGCGGGTTCAGCGCCCAGCTGGCGGGGATGCTGGGGCTGCCGTTCTCGTTCGCGCACCACTTCAGCTCGCAGCACACGCTGCCCGCCCTGGCGCTGTACCGGCAGAGCTTCCGGCCGTCGACGTGGCTGTCCGAGCCGTACGCGATGGTGGCGGTCAACGCGGTCTGCGCGGACACGGACGAGCGGGCGGAGTGGCTGGCGGGGCCGAGCGCGCTGTCGCTGCTGCGGCTGCGCTCGGGTCGTCCGGGGCCCCTGGCGACGCCGGACGAGGCGGCGGCGTACCCGTACACCGAGGTCGAGCGGGAGTTCGTGCGGCAGCGCCGGGAGGGCCAGGCGATGGGCTCGCCGGAGACCGTGCGGCGGCAGCTCGGCGAGCTGCTGGCGCGTACCGGCGCGGACGAGCTGATGCTGACCACGCTGGTGTACGACGTGGCCGACCGGGTGCGCTCGTACGAGCTGATCGCAACGAAGGTGGCCGGTGGCCTGCGCCGGGACGGCTGAAACACGATCTTCACGTCGCCGTCACCGGGGAGACGCGCGGGCCGCCTAGGTTTGTCCCCGGTGGTGGTACGGCATCCCCGGTCGGGACGGGTCGGGGATGCCGCGGTGTGGGGCACCGGGCCGCGGCTGTGCGGATTCCGCGGCTGCGGCCCGGTGCCTGCCCCACGCCCGGCCTGTCCTGCCGCCACGCCCCCGGCCTGTTCCGCTCCCGCCCCGACGCCGGGCGGGCAAGCGCCGGTAGCGCCGCGTCTCGATACGATCCGCCGTTTCCTTGCCGCCGGCCCGGATTATTGATCAACTCAGGGCGTGGCTGAGCACATGACCCCGGACGAGTTCCGACGCGCCGGGCACGCGGTGGTGGACTGGATCGCCGACTACTGGGCGACGGTGGGGCAGCGCCCGGTGACGTCGCAGGAACCGCCCGGCGCGGTGGCCGCCGGGCTGCCGGCCGGCCCGCCCGAGCACGGCGAGCCCGTGGCGGCCGTCCTCGCCGACCTGGACACGCTGATCGCCCCGCGCCTGACCCACTGGCAGCACCCCGGCTTCTTCGGCTACTTCCCGGCCAACACCTCCGGGCCCAGCGTGCTGGGCGACCTGGTCAGCTCGGGGCTGGGCGTGCAGGGCATGCTCTGGGCCACCGGGCCCGCGTGCACCGAACTGGAGACGGTGATGCTGGACTGGCTCGCCGACCTGCTGGAGCTGCCGAAGCGGTTCCGCGCCGGCTCCGGCGGCGGTGGGGTGATCCAGGACTCCGCGTCCTCGGCGACGCTGGTGGCGACCCTCGTCGCGCTGCACCGGGCCGGCGGCGGCCGGTGGCGCGAGGTCGGCGTCGACCACCGATACCGCGCCTACACGTCCACCCAGGGCCACTCCTCGATCGAGAAGGCCGCGCGGATCGCCGGGCTGGGCGCCGACGGCGTACGGCCGATCGAGGTGGACCCCGAGACGCAGGCGATGTCCCCGGCGGCGCTGCGCGCGGCGATCGAGGCGGACCGGGCCGCCGGCGTGGTGCCCGCCATCGTGGTGGCCACCGTCGGGACCACGTCCACGACCGCGATCGACCCGCTGCCGGAGATCGGCGCGATCTGCGCCGAGTACGGCGTCTTCCTGCACGTCGACGCCGCGTACGCGGGGGCGGCGGCGGTCTGCCCGGAGCTGCGGTTCGGGCACGTCGGCCTGGAGTACGCCGATTCGTACTGTTTCGACCCGCACAAGTGGCTGCTCACCGGCTTCGACTGCGACGCGTTCTGGGTCGCCGACACCGCGGAACTGATCGAGGCGCTGACCGTGCTGCCGGAGTACCTGCGCAACGCCGCCACCGAGTCCGGCGCGGTGATCGACTACCGGGACTGGCAGGTGCCGCTGGGCCGCCGGTTCCGGGCGTTGAAGCTCTGGTTCGTGCTGCGCTGGTACGGCGCCGAGGGGCTGCGGGCGCACATCCGGTCCGGGGTGGCGCTCGCCGCCCGGTTCGCCGAGCGGGTCCGCGCCGACGACCGGTTCGCGCTGGTGGGGGCGCAACCGTACGCGCTGGTCTGCTTCCGGCTGCGCGCCGACGACGAGGTCAACGCGGAACTGCTGGCCCGGGTCAACGCCACGGGTCGGGTGCACCTGACGCACACCCGGGTGAACGGCCGGTACACGCTGCGCCTGGCCGTCGGCTCGCCGCAGACCACCGAGGCCCACGTCGACGAGGCGTGGTCGCTGCTCCGCGACGCCGCGACCGCCCTCCTGCCCCACTGACCCACCACTTCCCCGCTAGCGCGGGTCGGCCGTGCCGGCGGTCGGCACCGGGACCCGGGTGCTCGTGGCGGAGAAGGACGCCGGGGCCGGAACCGGGGTCGCGGCGAGGGCCGCCGCGGCGACGGCCCGCTCCCGGCGGGTCCGCAGCAGCGCCCGGACGGCCAGCGCCAGGGCGGCGACCCAGGCGGCGGCGAGCAGCGCGTAGACCGCCGGCCGGGCGGGGCCGCCGAGGTCGGCCGAGCGCATCAGCGTGCGGGCGTTGGTCAACACGATCACGCCGCCGATCGCCGCGCCGAGCAGTTGGGCGGGGACGATCCGGACCAGCCAGGCGGCGACCGGCGCGGCGATCAAACCACCGACGAGCAGCGCGGCCACCATGGGCAGCAGGAAGCCCTCCGCGCCGAGGCCGATGAGGAAGCCGATGCTGGCGGCGCCGGCGACCACGAACTCGGCCGTGTCCACCGAGCCGATCACCCGGCGGGGCTCCAGCCGGCCGCTGACCAGCAGGGCCGGCGTGGCGACCGGCCCCCACCCGCCGCCGCCCGTGGCGTCGACGAAGCCGGCGACCAGGCCGAGCGGGCCGAGGAAGCGCCCCCGCAGCCGACCGGCCCGCCGGTCGGTGCGCAGCGGCCGGGAGAAGCGCACCAGCAGGCACGCGCCGAGCGTGAACAGGATGCCGGCCATCCACGGGGCCGCCGACTTGGTGGAGATCGTGCTGAGGAAGGTCGCGCCGGCGAACGCGCCGACCGCGCCGGGGACGGCGATCCGGGCCACCACCCGCCAGTCGACGTTGCCGAACCGCCAGTGCGCCACCCCGGCGGCGAGCGTGGTGCCGATCTCGGCCAGGTGCACCGACGCCGACGCGGCGGCCGGGGCGACGCCCACGAGCAGCAGCAGCGTGGAGGAGGTCAGCCCGTACGCCATGCCGAGTGCGCCGTCGACGAGTTGCGCGGCGAGCCCGACCAGTGCGAGGACCAGCAGCTTGCGCACGAGCGCCCCCTGACTTTTCGGCATCTCCTATCGACTTGGTCGACAATGCGGCACGCGGGGTGCCGGGGTCAAGACTCCGACCGGTCAGTGAGACGACAGTGACGCGGGACCGGCGACCGGGATGACAGTGACGCCGGACCGGCGACCGGGACGACGGCGACGCCGGTCCGGGCGGCGGGGCGACGCGTCGACCGCCGGCGCGCGAGCCTCTGCGCCGGCCGGTTCGGCCCGGGTCAGGTCCAGGCGGCGGGATCGGCGGCCAGCTCCGTGACCCGCTCGGGCAGGGTGCCGGCGGCCACGTCGGCGACGGTGACCAGCTCCAGGATCTGGCGTTCGCTGGCCCGCAGGGCGATCCAGACCTCCTGGAGGGACCGGGCGGCGCCGTGGTAGCCGAGTTCTTCGGGCCGCTGCCCGCGTACGTGCGCGAGCGGGCCGTCGATCACCCGGATCACCTCGGCCAGCGAGATCTCCCCGCCCGGCCGCGCCAGCCAGTAGCCGCCCTCGGGGCCGCGCTGGGCGTGCACGATGCCGCCGCGGCGCAGTTGCAGGAGGATGCTCTCCAGGAACTTCGGCGGGATCTCCTGGGCGCGGGCGATCTGCTCGGCGGTCACCGGCCGACCTCGCCCGGCCCCGGCGCCGCCGGTCACCGAGGCGAGCTCGGCGACCGCGCGGAGGGCGTAGTCGACCCGGGCGGAGAGGCGCATGCCGGCAAGATTAACCCGCTGGTCACCCCGGCCGACCGATCACCCCTCGGCCGATCGGCCGACGGCGATGTGCCGCCCGGCTCGGCGTCACTGGCCGACGCGGCGCAGCAGCCCCTCCTGCACGGCACTGGCGATGTGTCGGCCGTCCGTGGTGAACAGGCGACCCGTGGCGAGCCCCCGCGCGCCCGAGGCGGACGGGCTCCAGCAGTCGTAGAGGAACCACTCGTCGGCGCGGAACGGCCGGTGGAACCACAGCGCGTGGTCGAGGCTGGCCCCCACCACCCCGCCGGGGCCCCAGACCTCGCCGTGCACCGACAGCACCGAGTCGAGCAGGGTCAGGTCGGAGGCGTACGTCAGCGCGCAGGCGTGCAGCAGCGGATCGTCGGGCAGCTTGCCGTCGATGCGCATCCAGACCCGCTGGTGCGGGTCGGCCGGCCGGTCGCCGGGGCGCACCCAACCGGGCTCGCCCACGTAGCGCACGTCGATCGGGCGCGGGATCTGTGCCCAGATGCCGAGCCGCTCGGGGTAGCGGGAGAGCCGGTCGGTCATCGTCGGGACCTCGTCCGGCCCCGGCACGTCGGGCGGCGTGGGCGCGTGGTGGTCCAGGCCCTCCTCGGGACGGTGGAACGACGCCGACATGAAGAAGATCGGCTTGCCGTGCTGGAGCGCCACGGAGCGGCGTACCGAGAAGGAGCGACCGTCGCGGATGTTCTCCACCTCGTACGCGATCGGCTCGCTCGGGTCGCCGGCGCGCACGAAGTAGCCGTGCAGGGAGTGCACGAAGCGCGCCGGGTCGACCGTCCGGCCGGCGGCCACCAGGGCCTGGCCGGCGACCTGGCCGCCGTACACCCGCTGGGGGCCGACCGGCGGGCTCATCCCCCGGAAGGTCATCTCGCCGGTGTGCTCCAGGTCGAGCACCTCGAGGAGCTGGTCGACCGCGGCCTGGCCGACCGCGACCTCCCCAGCACTCACTGAAGCGCCCGCGCGGACGCGGCGTCGACCAACGACCCGAGCTGGTGTACGCGCAGCGTGTTGGTCGAGCCGGGGGTGCCGGGCGGGCTGCCGGCGACGATCACCACGTGGTCGCCGGGGTTGGCCCGGTTGAGCCCGAGCAGAGCCTGGTCGACCTGGCGGAACATGTCGTCGGTGTGCTCGACGAACGGCATCAGGAAGGTCTCCACGCCCCAGGAGAGGGCGAGCTGGTTGCGCACCTCGGGCACCGGGGTGAACGCGAGCAGCGGCAGGTCGCAGTGCAGCCGGGACAGCCGCCGCACGGTGTCGCCGGTCTGCGAGAACGCCACCAGGGCCTTCGCGCCGATGGCCCGGGCGATCGAGGACGCGCCGACGGTGAGCGCGCCGCCGTGCGTACGCGGGTCGTGCTGGAGGCGCGGCACCCCGATCGAGCCGGACTCGGTGGTGGTGACGATCTTCGCCATGGTGCTGACGGTGAGCACCGGGTACTTGCCGACGCTGGTCTCGCCGGAGAGCATCACGGCGTCCGCCCCGTCGAGCACGGCGTTGGCCACGTCGGAGGCCTCGGCGCGGGTCGGGCGCGAATTCTCGATCATCGAGTCGAGCATCTGGGTGGCCACGATGACCGGCTTGGCGTTCTCCCGGCAGAGCTGCACGGCGCGCTTCTGCACCAGCGGGACCTGGTCGAGCGGCAGCTCGACGCCGAGGTCGCCGCGGGCGACCATGACCCCGTCGAAGGCCAGCACGATCTGCTCCAGGCAGTCGACCGCCTCGGGCTTCTCCACCTTGGCCAGCACCGGCCGGTGCACCCCGACCTCGGTCATGATGCCGTGCACCAGCTTGATGTCGTCGGCGGAGCGGACGAAGGAGAGCGCGATCAGGTCGACGCCGAGGCCGAGGGCGAAGCGCAGGTCCTCGGCGTCCTTCTCGGACATCGCCGGGACGCTGACCGCCACGTTGGGCAGCGAGACGCCCTTGTTGTTGGAGACCGGGCCGCCCTCGGTGACCAGGCAGCGGATGTCGTTGCCGGTGACGTCGGTGACCTCGACGGCGACCCGGCCGTCGTCGATCAGCAGCCGGTCGCCGGGCTTGACCTCCTGCGGAAGCTTCCGGTAGGTGCAGGAGACCCGGTCCTTGGTGCCGAGGACGTCGTCGCCGGTGATCACGACCGAGTCGCCGGTGCGCCACTCGTGCGGGCCGTCGGCGAACCGGCCGAGCCGGATCTTCGGGCCCTGCAGGTCGGCGAGCACGGCCACCGGGCGTCCGGCCGCCTCCGCGGCCTCGCGGACCAGCCGGTACACCGCCTCGTGGTCGGAGTGGCTGCCGTGGCTGAAGTTGAGTCTGGCCACGTTCATGCCGGCCTCGACGAGCCCCCGGATCCGCTCCGGGGACGAGGTGGCAGGACCAAGAGTGCAGACGATCTTCGCGCGGCGTGTCACGCCCATCAGGCTAGTCTCTCCTCCGGGTCGGACTGCGGGCCGACCCCTCGCGGGCTGCGGAAAATTGTCCAACGACGCGCGTCACGCGCGCAGCCGGCGGGCGGAACCCACGCCGGAACGTTGAGACGGCGGGCAACGGCGACCGCGCGCCGGAATCGTACGCCCCCGGCGCCACCGGGCATCGGGGTGCTCCCGGCCGGCGCGCCCGCCGTCGATGGCCGGTCCACGCCGTGCCGCGCCCCGGTCGCACACCCACCGCGCGGACGCCCGCCCGACCCTACCCGCGCACACCCGCCCCGCCCGACCCCTGGCGGCCTGAACCGCACGCCCGACCCGCTCCCCCGGCCGGTCCGACGGGTTCTGCTGACGGCGCCGGAGGGTGCCGGCGCGATGGTGACGATGCCGTTCCACGGTCGCAGGTGCCCGACCGGGTCGCTCGCGCGCCGGGGCGGACCGCCGCGGGTGGCCGGCGGTGCACGCCGGGACGGCGGCCCGCGCCGCGCCACGGTGCGCCGGGCGTCCGGCGGAACCGCTCAGGTCTGCGTCTTGACCAGTGGGAACTCCAGCGAGCCCGCCGGGCAGAGGAAGGTCATCACGTCCACCCGGTAGAGCCCGGCCTGCACCGCCGGGTCGGCCTCCATCACGCTGCGCACGTCGTCCACGGAACCGGTCCGGGCCAGACCGAAGCCGATCGGCGGGTCCGGCTCGCGGGCCTGGCCGTCCACCGAGCCGGCGACCAGGATGATCCCCCGCCGCTGGAGGGCCTGCATGTGCGCGAGGTGCTCGGCCTGCAACCGCTGCACCGTCTCCGCCGGCAGCGCCCGCCCGGCCGCGCCGGGATACAGCACGATGCACTCGTACGTGTCGAGCGCGAAGTCGACCTGCGGCACTCCCGTCATGGGCGCTCCCTCCCGCGTCGCGCCGCGCGGCGACCCGTGGTCGACGCCGACCGGCACGGGCCCAGCGTCGCACGTGCGGGCGGCCCGCACGGGCGCTCCGGTCAACTCCGTCCACGCCCCGGCCCGGTTGCCGCCCCGCCGCGCCCTTTCCCCACCCGGTCCCCGTCCACGCCAGGGCGGCCTGACGCGGGGCTGGGCGGGGCGGGTGGCGCGCGCCGTCCGCCCCGGCTGGTCCTTACAGGGCGAGGCAGTCCGGGCGGATCGGGGCGTCGCGCAGCGCCTGCCGGACCACGGTGTACGTGGTGCCGTCCAGCACGAGCCCGAGGTGCCCGACGACCCGCAGCGGGCACGCCGCCTGGATCAGCACGTTGGTCGCGCCGTCGGCGAGCGACGCGTTGTCGACCGGCCGGACCAGCTCGTCCTGCCACGTCCGGACCGTGGTCCAGCGGACCGCGCCGGGGGTGTCGTCGCCGCCGTTGAGGTCGGCGAGGAAGTCGGAGCCGATCAACATCTGCTGGCAGGCGACGACTCCGACGCAGCTGCCGAGGCCGACGACCCGCAGGATGTTCGCGACGTACGTGCCCTGCTGGGGGCTGCCGAGGCTGACGTAGCGGCCGACGGCCGACGCGCCGCCGAGGAACTTCACGTACCAGCGGGAGACCAGTCCGCCCTCGGAGTGGCCGACGACGTCCACCCGGGACGCCCCGGTGACGGACCGGACCTGCTCGACGTACGCGGCGAAGGCGCGGGCGGAGTCGCGGATGTCGCCGAAGCCGAGGCCGGGCAACTGGTAGACGAAGACCCGGAAGCCGTCGGCGCGCAGCCGGGCGGCGATCGGCTCGTACGCGATGGATAGGCCGATCAGGCCGCCGACGACGATGACCGGGTTGGCGGTGGCAGTGGCGGTGGCGGCCGTGGGGGTGGCGGGACGGTCCGGGGCGGCCGTCGCGGCGGTGGCCGGGACGAGGAGCGCGGCGATCGCGGTGGCGGTGGCGGTGGCGAGGATCTTTCGGAGCAGCATGGCTGCACCTCCGGCGGGAGGTACCCGGGAAGCCGGGACGGCGGGTGGGGGATCCGATCGATCGTGGGACGATGATGAGGGTCGCAATTCACGCACGTCAATAAGACGTTACGGACCGGTAACCTCTTGTCGCGCCGTACGCACGAACCGGCAATTCGCGCGGCGCGCCGATCGAGCACCCCGCACGGCGGCGACGAGGCCGCCGGGCAGCGACTTCGCCGAGGGGCTGGTCGAGCCGGGGGACGTCGTGGTCGTCAAGCGCACCGTCGGCGCGTTCCACGGCACCGACCTGCACGAGCAACTGCGCCGGCGCGGGGTGGACACCGTGGTGCTGGCCGGGCTGGTGACCACGATGGGCGTCGAGTCGACCGCCCGCGCGGCCAGCGACCACAGCTACGAGCTGGAGTTCGTGGCCGACGCGATGTCCGGCTTCGCCGCCGACGAGCACGAGTTCACCGTCGAGCGGATCTTCCCGCGCTTCGGCGCCGTCCGACGGGCCGACAACTACCGCTGAGGCGGCTAGGCTGCCGGGATGGCGGAGACCATCGAGGACAGTCCGGTCGGCTGGGTGGCCAGCCACGTGGAGCGTTACCTGGCCACCGACGGCGCCGACGGCGGGAAGTACCACGGCTACGACGCCCTGCTGATCACCACCCGGGGGCGCCGGACGGGCACGCTGCGGCGGACGGCGCTCATCTACGGCCGGGACGGCGACCGGTACCTGCTGGTGGCGTCGAACGGCGGTGCGGCGCGGCACCCGGCCTGGTACCTCAACCTGTGCGCCGACCCGGAGGTGCAGGTGCAGGTCGGGGCCGAACGGTTCCGGGGCCGGGCGCGGACCGCCACCGCCGAGGAGCGGCCCCGGTTGTGGCAGGTGATGACCGGCGTCTTCCCGACCTACGCCCGCTACCAGCAGGGCACCGACCGGGAGATCCCCGTCGTCGTGGTCGAGCCGGTGCCGACCGACGTCGCGCCGTAGCGGAACCACCGGTGGAACACCACGGCCGTCTCCGGGCGCCGATGACGTCCACCGTGTTCCACCGGTCCCGAGGGCCGGGCGCCCTGGCGACGGCCGGGCGCGCTGCGCGGCGGAGCGGGGCCGGTCAACGGAGGAGGCGGAACAGCAGCAGATAGGCCACGTAGGCGACCGGCACGGCGACGAAGCAGATCAGGAAACCCAGGTGCACGTAGCGGGGCGGGGTGCCGGCGACCATGGCCGGCCGTCCCCAGCGCCCGAGCACCAGGTAGCCGGCGAAGAACGACAGCGCGGGCAGGCCGGCGCAGATCCAGGCGCCGAGGGTGAAACCGTCGACCAGGCCGACGCCGGAGGCGAGCACCATGACCACCATCAGCACCGCCGCCACGGCCGCGCAGCCGGCGTAGACGGCGAGCGCCCGGGCCACCGGCGACCAGGTCGGCAACAGCGCGGGGCGTTGCGCGAGCACCTCGGCCTGCTGCCCGTGCCGGTCGGACTCGTCGGCGTAGCGCCGGGCCAGCTCCAGCTCGGTGGACGGGTCGGTCTCCGCCGGGCGCGGGCCCGGCACCCCACCCGCCGCCGGGGCCGCCCCCGGCGGCAGCGCGAGCTTCGTCTCCCCCACCCCGACCTGGGGATACGCCCCGACCCCCGGCCGCCCCGGGGCGCCGGCTGCGCCGGCGGGCTCCCCCGCCCCCGGTCCGGCGCCGCCCGACGCCCCGTCGCCGGCCGGCCCGGTGACGGGGCCCGCGGGTGCGGCGGCCGGCGCGGGCGCGGGCGCGGCGGGCACGCCGGAGGCCGGGATGCCGATGGCCTGGCCGAGCTGGTCGAGGCGCTGCCCCTGGGCGGTCAGCCGGTGCTGGAGGTACTCCGCGGCGGCGTGCAGGTTGCGCCGGCGCTCGGCCTCGGCGGCGGCGCCGCGCTCACCGGCCCGGCGCCGCTCGGCGAGCTGGCGGGCCAGCGCCGCGTACTCGGCGTAGTCGGACACCGCCTCAGTCCTCCCCGTCGGGGCCGTGCCCGTCGCGGGCGAACGGCACGATGAGCCGGGTGCGCTGGTCGTGCCGGTCGACCAGGAGCGCCCGGTCGGGCCGGGGCGCGTACGCGAGGTCGTGCACCCCGAGGTGCAGCCCGAGCTCGGGGCCGGGCACGTTCAGCGCCACCAGGCAGGCGACGTCGTCGCGGTTGTGCGCGCCGCCGAGGTCGTCGGCGAGCCGGCGCAGCCCGCGCCACCAGCCGAGCAGGTGCACGCCCCGCCCGGGGCCCTGGCGCAGCAGCGCCCCCAGGTCGTCGTGGCCGGAGCGGAACGTGTCCGGGTCGGTGGCGGCGAGCGCCGCGCTGGCGGCGTCCATCCCGAACACGACGAGGTAGGTGCGGCCGGTGTCCGGCGCGGCACTGCCCTCCGGCCGGGCCGAGGTGGTCGGGCCGGACGGCGTGGTGGGGGCCGACAGCCCGGCGGCGAGGGTGGCGACGTGCCGGCGCAGGCCGGCGGTGTCGAGGCGGTCCACGGCGTGACCGGCGGCGACCAGCGCAGCGGTGGTGTCGTCGGCGGCGGGCTCGGCGGCGGCGACCAGCGGGGCGAGGAGGAACCGGGCGTCGCCCGGGGCGTGCTGGCGGGCGAGGCTCAGGGTGGCCGCCCGCAGCACCTCGGCGCCCGTGGCGGAGGTGCCCACCACGGCCAGGTGCCGGCCGGGGGTGGCGTCCATCATGAACAGCGCGGAGGTGCCGTCCACGTCGACGGTCCGGCCGACCAGGGCGAGCGGGCGGCGCCCGCCCGGGCGCAGCCCGGCGAAGGTCGGGTCGTCCTCGACGCGCGCGGTCTCGTACCCCCTGAACACCGACGGGGGGCGCGCGCCCGCCGGCCGCGCCTGCCACAGCTCGTGCCGCAGCGCGGCCAGCTCGGCCGCGGCGGCGTGGGCGTCGGGGAAGCGGACGACGATGTCGGCGCCGACCGCCCCGGCGGCGGTGTTGAGCACGGCCGAACCGACGGGCAGGGTGTGGGCGGCCTCGTTCAGCGGGTCGAGCACCCCGCCGCCGCCGGGCAGCGCCACCCGGAGCGCGAACTGACCGAAGATCGCCTCGGCCCGCCCGTAGAGCGCCTCGACGCCGGTCATGCTCTGGCTCGCCAGGACCAGGTGCACGCCGTACGAGCGGCCCTTGCGGGCCAGCTCCTCCAGCAGGTCGACCGACTCGCGGGCCAGCGCGTCGTTGCCGGCGAGCAGCACGTGGAACTCGTCGACCACCGCCACGATCCGGGGCACCGGCGTGTCGCGGGGCAGGTCGGCGAGCTTGGTGACGCCGTGCCGCTTGAGCGCGGCGGCCCGCCGCGACAGCTCGCGGCGCAGCTCCCGCAGGACGGCGACACCGTACTCCCGGTCGGACTCGATGCCGACGGCCCGGGCGTGCGGCAGCCAGGACGGGTCGCGGGGGGTGGGGACGAACTCGGTGAAGCTCACCCCCTCCTTGAAGTCGAGCAGGTGGAGCTGCAGCTCGGCGGGCGAGTAGCGGGCGGCGAGCCCGTAGAGGACGTCGAGCAGGAAGACCGTCTTGCCGGCGCCGGTGCGCCCGCCGACGAGCCAGTGCGGGGTGGCGTCGTCGAAGGCGACGGTGACCCGGTCCCGGCCGGCGCGGCCGACCACGGTGCGCAGCCCGTTGCCCGCCGACTCGGCCCACCGCCGCTCGGGCAGCAGCTCGGCGAAGCCCACCGCGTCGCCGTGCCGGGCGGCGGCGCCGAGGTGGGCGGCGAGGGCCGCCACCGACGCGGCCGGCGGGTCGCCGTCGAGCAGCACGGGGGCCGCCAGGCCGGTGCCGTCGACGCTGAACGGGGCGCCGGGCGGGTCGCCGACGTGGGCGTACCGCTCGGTCAGCCGGACCGTGGTGGTGGCGCCGAGCTGCGGCGGCGGGTCGGCGGACGCGGCGGACGGCTGGCCGGCGACCAGGACGCAGACGGCGGCGGCCGGCCCGGCGTGGGTGAGCGCGGCGAGCCGGGCCGCCTCGCGGGGCGGCGGCGTCGACGCGGCGACGACCAGCAGCAGCTCCTGGTCGGGACGGTCGGCGTGCCGGGCGGCGCGGGCGTGCCGCTCGGCGGCGTCGAGCAGGGCGGCCACCTCGGCCTCGCCGGTGGCGGGCGGGTCGAGCACGCCGGCGTCGACCAGCGGGCGCAGCGGCCCGAAGGCGGCGCCCAGCGCGGCGGTGTCGATCCCGGCGACCCGGACCCCGCCGGGCGGCGCCGTGGCGAGCAGCCGCAGCACGAGCGCCCGCAGCAGGCCGGCCACCCGGGGATCGCGGGCGTCCGCGTCGACCGCGAGGTGGTGGCCGCCGCCCAGCGGCACGAGGACGGGGAAGGCACCGTCGGGGGTGGACGCCTCGCCGACGCGCACCGGGACGGGCGCGACGGCGACCGGGGTGGCCCCGGGGGTCGGGGTGGCGAGCGCGCCGCCGAGTTCGGCGAGCCGGGCGACGAGCGCGCCCGCGCCGTTCGGGACGGCCGGGGCGGCGTGCCCGGCGAGCGCCCGACGGGCGGTGTCGAGGTGGGACCGGGCCGCGCGGTGCGCCGCGACCGCCTGCCCGTACGCCGACGCGAGCCTGCCCACCCTCTGCTCCCGTCGCCGTCGCCCCGCCTGGTCCTCAAGGACCCTAACGGACACGGGCGACACCCGGACAGTGGCGAGGCGGGCGCGTCGGCCCGTCCTTACACCGTGAACAGGTGGGGCGGTGGGGTCAGCCGGAGCGGGGGCATTCGGCCGGCTGGTCGAGCGGGCGTGCCGTGCCGGTCAGGCGGGAGCGGCGGCGGCCACGGCGCGGCGCGCAGGCGGCGCACTCGTGCGCCTCCCGGCCCGCCCGGGGTCGACCGACGGCCGGCCGGGGCAGCACGGGGCGGCCGGCCGGGACGTCGCTTCCCGCCGGTCGGACGATCCGTGCGACGGCCCGGACGGGCCGGACGGACCGCACCGCGCTCGACGCCGGTCGGACGACGCGGGCCGCCGTCGAGGCGACCCGGCGCACCGGACGCCGTACCGCCGGCACGGCCAGCGCCAGGGCGACCCGCCGGCGCAGCGGGCGCCCGCGCAGTCGGTCGAGCCCGATCCCCGCCACCACGGTGGCGATCGCCGTCACCGTCCCGGCCACCACGAGGGTCTGCCGGGGGCCCGCGTGCTCGGAGAGCCAGCCGAGCAGCGGCGCGCCGACCGCGGCGGAGACGGAGCCGGTGACCGCCAGCGCGGCCAGCACCCGGCCCCGCATCGCGTAGTCGGTGTCGAGCTGGGCCCGGGCGCCGACGGTGGTGTCGATGACCACGGCCGCGGCGGCGACCGGCAGGATCACCGCCGCGAAGCTCAGGGTACCCGGGGCCAGGCCGGCGACGATCTGCAGCACGCTGGCCAGCAGGCCGGCAGTGAGCAGGATCCCGTAGCCCAGCTCGCGCCGCCGGGCCGCGACGAGGGCGCCGAGCACCGTGCCGATCGCGAAGACGGTGGAGAGGAACCCGTAGCCGGAGACACCGCCGCCCAGCGGTCCGTCGCTCATGGCCGCCATGGTCACCTGGTAGTTGCGGCCGAGGCTGCCGAGCACGAACGACAGGGCGAGCGCGACGAGCACCACCGGCTGGCGCAGCAGATAGCGGAAGCCGGCGACGATGCCGCGGTCCGCCGGCTCCGCGTCGGCCGGCGCCGGCTCCCCCGCGTGCAGCTCCCGCTCGCGTACGGCGAACAGGGCCACCACCACCGCGACGAAGCTGGCGGCGTTGACCGCGAAGAGCAGCGCGGGGCCGACGGCGGCGACCAGCACGGCGCCGGCGCTCATGCCGAGGATACGACCGGCGGAGTTGGTCAGCGAGCCGAGCGCCAGGGCGTTGCCGAGGCTCTCCCGGTCCACCAGGGTCGAGCACCAGCGGCCCATCACCGGGCCCTCGATGGCCGAGACCGCGCCGGTCACCAGCGAGATCGCGTAGATCGCCGGGAGGCCGCCCACGCCGGTGACGGCGACCAGCGCCAGCCCGGCCGCCAGGGCCGCGTGGAGCGCCTGGGCGACGATCAGCAGCGGCTTCGCCCGCAGCCGGTCGGCCAGCGCCCCGCCCCAGACGCTGAGCAGCAGCGTGGGAAGGGCCTGGAGCAGGACGGTGAAGCCCATCGACGTCGCCGAGCCGGTCTCGGCGAGCACGTACCAGTTCACGCCCAGGACCTGCATCCAGGTCCCGACGACGGACACGAACCCGGCGGCGGCCCAGATCCGGTAGTTCCGGTGGCGCAGCGCGGCGAACACGACTGATTCCCCCGTGGGACGGCGACATGACGGTGCCGAACCCGGGTGGCGGTGCGCGGCAGCCGCCAAGTCTGGCGGCAATTAAACCGATTTGCCGTCTTTCGTGAGGCGGCTCACGCGACGTGGCCCCGGCCTGGCACGCGCAGGCCGGGACCACGTCGGGTCCGAACGGGTGGTCAGTGGGCCGCGAGCGGCTGCCGGGCCGGGTCCACCGGGGCCGGGAGCGTTCCGACCCCGCCGAGGTACGCGTGGATCGCGGCGGCCGCCGCCCGCCCCTCGGCGATCGCCCAGACGATCAGCGAGGCGCCCCGGTGCATGTCACCGGCGACGAAGACGCCGTCGGCGTCGGTCTGCCAGTCCGGCCGGGCGTCGACCGCCCCGCGCGCGTTGCGGACGACCCCGAACTGGTCGAGCAACGGCTGCTCCTCGGTGCCCTCGAAACCGATGGCCAGCAGCACCAGGTCGGCCGGCAGCTCCCGCTCCGAGCCGGGCAGCGGGGTGACGATCCGCCGCCCGTCCCGCTTCTCCACGCTCACCTCGGCGATCCGCACCGCCCGCACCTGCCCGGTGCCGTCGTCGACGAACTCCTGCACCGCGACGGCGAAGACCCGCTCGCCGCCCTCCTCGTGCGCCGGGTAGCTGCGCAGGAGCCACGGCCAGGTCGGCCACGGGTCCCGGGCCTCGTCGCGGGCCTGCGGCGGCTGCGGGTAGAGGTCGAGCTGGTGTACGCCGGCCGTGCCCTGCCGGTGCGCCACGCCGAGGCAGTCCGCCGCCGTGTCGCCGCCACCGATGATCACCACGTGCTTCCCGGCCGCGTCGATGGGCGTGCCGTCGGGCAGCACGGCGGTGTCGGGCCGGCCGCCGGCCGCCGCGGCGACCACCCGGTTGGCCGCGACGAGGTGCTCCATCGCCTGGTGCACGCCGCGCAGGTGCCGGCCCGGGGTCTCCGGGGTGTCCCGGCCCTGCAACGCGCCGCAGGCGAGCAGCACCGCGTCGTGCTCGGCGCGCACCTGCTCGGCGGTGACGTCGACGCCGACGTTCACCCCGGTGCGGAAGCGCACGCCCTCGGCGGCGAGCTGGGCCAGCCGCCGGTCGATGTGGGCCTTCTCCAGCTTGAAGTCGGGGATGCCGTACCGGAGCAGGCCGCCGATCGCGTCGTCGCGCTCGTACACCGTCACGGCGTGACCGGCGCGGGCGAGCTGCTGCGCGGCGGCGAGGCCGGCGGGCCCGGAGCCGACCACGGCGACCGACCGGCCGGTCGGCGCGGGCACCGGGCGTGGCAGCAGGCCGCCCCGCACGACGGCCGCGTCGGCGATCTCCACCTCGACCTGCTTGATGGTGACCGGCTGGCCGCCGCCGATGCCGAGCACGCAGGCCGCCTCGCAGGGCGCCGGGCAGAGCCGGCCGGTGAACTCCGGGAAGTTGTTGGTGGCGTGCAGCGACTCCACCGCCGCGTCCCAGCCGCCCGTGCGGACCAGGTCGTTCCAGTCCGGGATGCGGTTGCCCAGCGGGCAGCCGTCGTGGCAGAACGGGATGCCGCAGTCCATGCAGCGGGTGGCCTGCTCGCGGATCAGCTCCTCGCCGGCCGGCGGGTAGACCTCCCGCCAGTCGCTGATCCGCACCGGCACCGGGCGGCGCGCCGGCAGCCGCCGGTCGTAGCGCAGGAAACCGTTCGGGTCAGGCACGAGCCACCTCCTGGACCGCCGCCCGCGGGGCGGGCGTGGTCGGCACGGACTTCGCGGCGGGCGCGGAGAGCGCGCTCATCACCGCGTCGTCGACGTCGCGGCCGGCGGCTTCGGCGGCCCGCATGATCTCCAGTACCCGGCGGTAGTCCCGGGGCACCACCGCGGTGAACTCCGCCACCGCCTCCGGCCAGCGCTTGAGCAGCTCCTCGGCGACCGCCGAGTCGGTCTCGGCGAAGTGCCGCTGCACCAGCTCGTGCAGCACGGCCTGCTCCTCCTCGGACAGCGGGGCCAGGTCGACCAGGTCCGCGTTGACCCGGCGGCGGTCCAGCCGGTACACGAACGCGGTCCCGCCGGACATGCCGGCGGCGAAGTTGCGCCCGGTCGGCCCCAGCACCACCACGGTCCCGCCCGTCATGTACTCGCAGCCGTGGTCGCCGACGCCCTCGACGACGGCCACCGCGCCGGAGTTGCGCACCGCGAACCGCTCCCCCACCCGCCCGCGCAGGAAGAGTTCGCCCGCCGTGGCGCCGTAGAGGATGGTGTTGCCGGCGATGGTCTGGTCCTCGGCCCGCTCCCCCGGTGCGGCGTCGCCGTCGACGAAGGGGGCGGCGGCGTCCGGCCGCACGATGAGCCGGCCGCCGGAGAGGCCCTTGCCGACGTAGTCGTTGGCGTCGCCGTGCAGGCGCAGGGTGACCCCGCACGGCAGGAACGCGCCGAACGACTGCCCGGCGGTGCCGCGCAGCGTGAACTCGACCGTGTCGGCGGGCAGGCCGGCCCCGCCGAAGCGGCGGGTCACCTCGCCGCCCAGCATCGCGCCGACGCTGCGGTGCTCGTTGCGCACCGCCACCTCGACCCGTACGGGCGTGCCGTCGCGCAGCGCCGGCCCGGCGAGGGCGATCAGCTCGTTGTCCAGCGCCAGGTCCAGTCCGTGGTCCTGGGCGCGGACGCCCCGGCGGGCGGCGCCGGCCGGCAGCTCCGGCAGGTGCAGCACGGGGGTCAGGTCGAGCCCGCCGGCCTTCCAGTGCGCGATCGCCGGGGCGACGTCGAGCAGCTCGGCGTGCCCGATGGCCTCCTCGATCGAGCGGAAGCCCAGCTCGGCCAGGTAGCCGCGGACCTCCTCGGCGAGGAAGAGGAAGAAGTTCTCCACGAACTCCGGCCGGCCGGTGAAGCGTTCCCGCAGCACCGGGTTCTGGGTGGCGATGCCGACCGGGCAGGTGTCCAGGTGGCACACCCGCATCATCACGCAGCCCTCGACGATCAGCGGGGCGGTGGCGAAGCCGAACTCCTCGGCGCCGAGCAGCGCCGCGACCAGCACGTCCCGGCCGGTCTTGAGCTGGCCGTCGACCTGCACGGTGACCCGGTCGCGCAGCTTGTTGAGCAGCAGCGTCTGCTGCGCCTCGGCCAGCCCCAGCTCCCACGGGGTGCCGGCGTGCTTGAGCGAGTTCAGCGGGGACGCGCCGGTGCCGCCGTCGTGGCCGGAGATCAGGATGACGTCGGCCTTGAGCTTCGCCACGCCCGCCGCCACGGTGCCGACGCCGACCTCGCTGACGAGCTTGACGTGCACCCGCGCGGACGGGTTGACGCACTTCAGGTCGTGGACGAGCTGGGCGAGGTCCTCGATGGAGTAGATGTCGTGGTGCGGCGGCGGAGAGATCAGGCCGACGCCCGGCGTGGCGTGCCGGGTGCGGGCGATCCACGGCCAGACCTTGTTGCCGGGCAGCTGCCCGCCCTCGCCGGGCTTGGCGCCCTGGGCCATCTTGATCTGGAGGTCGTCGGCGTTGACCAGGTATTCGCTGGTCACCCCGAACCGGCCGCTCGCGATCTGCTTCACGGCGGAGCGGCGGGCCGGGTCGTGCAGCCGCTCGACGTCCTCGCCGCCCTCGCCGGTGTTGGACTTGCCGCCGAGGCGGTTCATGGCGATGGCGAGGGTCTCGTGCGCCTCCGCCGAGATCGACCCGTACGACATGGCGCCGGTGGCGAACCGCTTGACGATCTCGGTGGCCGGCTCGACCTCGTCGAGGGGCACCGCCGGCCGCACGCCGGTCCGCAGGGTGAACAGCCCGCGCAGCGAGCCTGCCTTCGCGGCCAGCTCGTCGACCTTCGCCGTGTACTGGCGGAAGACGTCGTACTGGCGGCTGCGGGTGGCGTGCTGGAGCAGGAAGACCGTCTCCGGGTTGAACAGGTGCAGCTCACCCTCGCGGCGCCACTGGTACTCGCCGCCCACCGCCAGCCGCCCGGAGGACTCGGCGCCCGGCTCCGGCCAGGCCACGACGTGCCGGGCGGCCACCTCGGCGTGGATGCCGTCCAGCCCGATCCCGCCGATCTTGCTCGGGGTGCCGCGGAAGTAGCGCTCGACCAGCCGGGAGTCCAGCCCGACGGCCTCGAAGACCTGCGCCCCGCAGTACGACGACACCGTCGAGATGCCCATCTTGGACATGATCTTCAGGACGCCCTTGCCGAGGCCCTTGACGTAGTTGCGGACCGCCTTCACCGGGTCGACGCCGACGAGCGCGCCGGTGCAGATCATGTCCTCCACCGACTCGAAGGCCAGGTACGGGTTGACCGCCGCCGCGCCGTAGCCGATCAGCACGGCCGCGTGGTGCACCTCGCGGCAGTCGCCGGACTCGACGACCAGCGCCACCTGGGTGCGGGTCTGCTCGCGGACCAGGTGCTGGTGCACGGCGGCGGTGAGCAGCAGCGACGGGATCGGGGCGAGGTCGGCGTTGGAGTCCCGGTCCGACAGCACCAGGATGCGTACGCCGTCCTCGATCGCCTCGGAGACGTGCCGGCAGATCTCGGTCAGCCGGGCCTTGATCCCGGCGCCGCCCTCCCGGACGCGGTAGAGCCCGGAGACCCGGACGGCCTTGAAGCCCGGCAGGTCGCCGTCCTCGTCGATGGAGAGGATCTTGGCCAGCTCGTCGTTGTCGATCACCGGGTACGGCAGCACGATCTGCCGGCAGCTCGCCGGGCCCGGGTCGAGCAGGTTGCCCTCCGGGCCGATCGTCGACGCCAGGCTGGTCACCAGCTCCTCGCGGATGGCGTCCAGCGGCGGGTTGGTGACCTGCGCGAAGAGCTGGTGGAAGTAGTCGTAGAGCAGCCGCGGCCGGGTGGACAGCGGGGCGATCGGGGTGTCGGTGCCCATCGAGCCGAGCGGCTCGGCGCCCGTCCGCGCCATCGGCGCGAGCAGGATCTTCAGCTCCTCCTCGGTGTAGCCGAAGGTCTGCTGCCGGCGGCGCACCGAGTCGTGGGTGTAGACGATGTGCTCGCGCGGGGGGAGGTCGGTCAGCTCGATCAGGCCGGCGTGCAGCCACTCGGCGTACGGCTGCGCGGCGGCCAGCTCCGCCTTGATCTCGTCGTCGTGCACGATCCGCCCGGCGACGGTGTCGACCAGGAACATCTTCCCCGGCTGGAGGCGGCCCTTGGCGACCACCCGGGCGGGGTCGAGGTCGAGCACGCCGGCCTCGCTGCCGAGCACCACCAGGCCGTCGTCCGTCCGCCACCAGCGGCCCGGGCGCAGCCCGTTGCGGTCGAGCACGGCGCCGACGATCTCGCCGTCGGTGAAGGCGACCGAGGCCGGCCCGTCCCACGGCTCCATGAGGCTCGCGTGGAAGCGGTAGAAGGCCCGCTTGTCGGGGGCCATGTCCGGGTCGTTCTCCCACGCCTCCGGGATCATCATCAGCACCGCGTGCGGCAGGCTCCGCCCGGCCAGGTGCAGCAGTTCGAGGACCTCGTCGAAGTTCGCCGAGTCGGAGGCCGCCGGGGTGCACACCGGGAAGACCCGGCGGATGTTGCCGGGCAGGTTCGGGCTCCGGAGCAGTGCCTCGCGGGCCTGCATCCAGTTCCGGTTGCCCCGGATGGTGTTGATCTCGCCGTTGTGCGCGATGAGCCGGTACGGGTGCGCCAGCGGCCAGGACGGGAACGTGTTCGTGGAGAACCGGGAGTGCACCAGCGCGATCGCGCTCTCCACCCGCTCGTCGGTCAGCTCGGGGAAGAACGCGGGAAGCTGGTCGGGGGTGAGCATGCCCTTCCAGACCATGGTCCGCGCGGACAGCGACGGGAAGTACGCCGGCACGCCCCGCTCGGCGCTCTCCCGCTCGGCCTGCTTGCGGACGCAGAACGCCACCCGCTCCAGCTCGATGCCGCCCAGCGGCGACCCGGCCGGCCCGGCGGGTAAGTCGGTGAGCCGGTGCGCGGCGAGGAACAGCTGCCGGACCCGGGGCATCGCCGCGAGGGCGGTCTCGCCGAGGCCGCTCGGGTCGACCGGCACGTCCCGCCAGCCGAGCAGGTCCGCCCCCTCTACCAGCGCGTACTTCTCCACCACGCGGCGGGCACGGGCCTCGGCCGCGTCGTCGTCGGGGAGGAACACCAGGCCGGTGGCGTACGCTCCGGCGGGCGGCAGCGGGAAGTCGACGACCGCCCGCAGGAACGCGTCCGGCACCTGGATCATGATCCCCGCGCCGTCGCCGGTGTTCGGTTCCGCGCCACGGGCTCCCCGGTGGTCCAGCCGGCAGAGCGCGTCGAGGCCGTTGACCACGACCGCGTGCGAGCGCCGTCCGTGCAGGTCCGCCACGAAGGCCACACCGCAGGCGTCGTGCTCCTGGGCGGGGTCGTAGAGCCCGGCCGCGGGCGCTCCCGGGCCGAGGTGCGGGGCCTGCTGGGGGCTGCGATGAGGGTACGGAAAGGCCACCGGGCCTCCTGTCGTCACTCAGGGTGGATCTCGATCGGGACGACGTCGGCCCTCAAGGGTCTATTGAGTCTACGTTAGGGTCCGGCGCGCAAGGCCAGTGCAGATTGATCACACCTTCCAGACTCTGGGACATGTAGTCTCGCCCGGTGGATCGCCTGCCGAAGGACCTGTTCGACCGGTTGGAACGCTTCTACGACGCGGTGCCCCGGGACGCTGCCCGGACGGAGGAGCACGGCGCGCTCGTGCTGTTCGTCCGGAACGGGGCCGGCTGGCCGTTCTACGCGCGGCCCCGGCTCGACGCCACCGAGCCGCCGTCGCTGGCCGACGTCGCGGCGGTGCGCGAGCGGCAGCGCGAACTCGGCCTGCCCGAGGCCCTCGAGTGGGTGCACGAGACGACCCCGGACCTGCTCGCGGTGGCCCGCTCGGCGGGCCTGTCCGTGCTGGAGGCGCCGCTGATGGTGCTCGACCCGGCCGCCCTGCCCGACCCGGCCACCCTCACTGACGTACCGGTGCGGCTGCTCGACCCGACGGCACCCGGCTTCGCGGCGGACGTGGCCGCGCAGCGGGCGGTCGCCGCCGTCGGGTTCGCCGCGCCCGGCACCGACCGCGGCGAGGCCGGCCCGGCGCAGCGGGACGCCGCCGTGGCCGGGTTGGACGAGGCGGCGCTGGACGAGGAGCGGGCCCGGACCGCCGACGGCCGGCGACTGTCGGCGCTGGCCGGCACGCCCGCCGACGGCGCCCTGGCCAGCGGGATGGCGATGCGGGTCGGCGACGTGGCCGAGATCGCCGGGATCGCCACCCTGCCGGCCGCCCGCCGCCGCGGCCTGGGCGCGGCGGTCACGGCCGCGCTGGCCCGCGCGCTGCTCGCCGCCGGCACCGACCTGGTCTTCCTCTCCGCCGGCAGCGAGGACATCGCCCGGGTCTACCTCCGCGTCGGCTTCCGCCGCGTCGGCACCGCCTGCATCGCCGAGCCCGCCCCCGTCACCCCCTGACGCCCGCCCCGGCGGAGTGGGGTGGGGCGGGTCAGGTCGGGGGGCGCCACTGGGCGGCCGTGGTGGCGGCCGTGGAGAGCAGACGGGGCGTGATCGTGCCGAGGGCGGCGTCGCGGGCGCGCAGCGCCAGCGGGCCCCGGGCCTTCAGCACCGCCGACATCCGGCGGGTCTGCCGGACCACCGTCGCCGCGCGGGGCCGGCGCACCCGGTCGTACGCAACCACGGCGTCGGGCAGCCGGGACTCGCGCAGCAGCGAGGCGAGGGTCGCCGCGTCCTCGAAGGCGAGGCAGGCGCCCTGGCCGAGGTGCGGCGGCATGGCGTGCGCGGCGTCGCCGAGCAGCACCACCCCGCCCGGGCCGGCCGGGAAGCCGTACGACCTGGGCAGCGGTCGCAGCTCGCGGATCTCCTGCTGCACCAGGTCCGCCGGGTCGGTGGCGTCGAGCAGCTCGGCGATCGGCGCGGGCCAGCCCGCGTACCAGCGGCGCAGCAGGGCCAGCTGGGTCTCCGGCGGTTCCGGGCGGGGCGCCCCGGCGGCCGTGGCCACCCAGTAGATGCCGCCCCGGCTGGAGGCGCCGGAGGATCCGCGCTCACCCAGCGAGGCGGACACGAACCGGTACCCGGCGCCGAGCACCTCGCCGCCGACGGGCCGGTCGGCGGGCAGCTTCGGGGCGCGGTACCAGGGGATCACCGCCCGCCACGCGGCGCAGCCCGAGCTGACCACCCCGGACTCCGGGGCGAGCTGCCGGCGGATCTCGCTGTCGGTGCCGTCCGCGGCGACCACCAGGTCCGCCTCGACGGTGTGCCGGCCGTCGCCGACCGACGGGCGTTGGCCGGGCTCGGCGCGGACCGTCCGCACCGTCACCCCGGTGCGCAGCTCGACCTCGTCGCCCAGCCCGGCGATCAGCGCGTCGTGCAGGTCCTCCCGGTGCACCACCACCGGCATCCGGTCGGCGGGGGTCGGCCGGGGCTGCACCAACCAGTGCCCGTCCGGGCGGCGTACCCCGGCGTCGGGCAGCGGCGTGGCGATCGCCTCCAGGCCGGCGCCGAGACCGAGGGCGCGCAGCGCGCGTACGCCGTTGGGCCAGAGCGCCACGGCGGTCGGCTCGGGGCGGACCCGGTCGGCGCGCTCCAGCAGGGTGACCCGCCACCCGGAGCGCGCCAGCGCGCCGGCGACCGCGAGGCCGCCGATGCCGGCCCCCACCACCACCGCGCTACGCATGTGGTGCTCCCCCTCAGCTGTCGCGGTCGGCGGGCCGGGAGCCGGCAGCCCCCGCCCGGTCCTCCGAGCTCTCCTCGTCGCCGTCCGGCTCGGCGGACCCGTCGCCAGCGCTCGCGGCGTCCTTCCCGGTCGCCGTCTCCTCGCCGGTCGTGGCGGGCAACTCGCCGGTCTCCCGCCAGCGCCGGTACTGCTCCTCGCCGACCACCCGGTAGCCCTCCGGCGCGGCGGGCTTCGCCCCCGCCTCGGCGGCGGAGAGGTCGACCTGCGAGACGTCGGAGTCGGCGGGCACGGGCGGCGTCGCGGCGGCGCCGACCGGAACGAGGTACTCGCGGGGCCCGCGCACCCGCAGGAAGTAGACCAGGGCGCCGAGGAACACCAGGCCGGCGGTCCAGACGTTCAGGCGTACGCCGAGGATGGTGTTCGCCTCGTCGGTGCGCATCAGCTCGATCCAGAACCGCCCGGCGGTGTAGCCCATCACGTAGAGGGCGAACGCCCGCCCCCGGCCGAGGCGCAGCTTGCGGTCGAGGACGAAGACCAGCGCGGCGACGCCGATGTTCCACAGCAGTTCGTACGCGAACGTCGGGTGGTAGAGCCCCGGCTCGAGGATCGGCCGGCTGGCGTCGTCCCGCAGCGCCTGGCCGGGGTTGTCCGGATCCATCCGGTGGATCTCCAGGCCCCACGGCAGGGTGGTCCGGCCGCCGTACAGCTCGTTGTTGAACCAGTTGCCGAGCCGGCCGATCGCCTGGGCCAGCGGCAGGCCGGGGGCCAGCGCGTCGGCGACCACCGCGAACGGGATGCCGAGCTGACGGGCGGCGATCCAGGCGCCGACCGCGCCGCCGGCCACCGCGCCCCAGATGCCGAGACCGCCCTCCCAGATGGCGAACGCCTTCAGCGGGTCGCCGCCGGTGCCGAAGTACTTTTCCGGCGAGGTGATCACGTGGTAGATCCGGGCGCCGATGATGCCGGCCGGCACCGCCCAGACCGCGATGTCGAGGACCGCGCCGGGGGCCACGCCGCGCTGGCGCAGCCGCCGTTCGGTGACCCAGCAGGCCACCACGATGCCGACGATGATGCACAGCGCGTACGCCCGGACCGGCACCGGTCCGAGCTGCCACACGGCGGTGCTGGGGCTGGGAAGGGCCGCCTGGGGGGACAGCGAGGCGAGAGTCACGGATGCACACGCTACCGCCGTGGGCCCCTCCGGCGGCACCCCGGTCCACCGTCGCCCGATCCCGGTGACTTCTGGTTTGCGCCCCCGTAGGCTCTTTGTCCATGAGCGCTCTCACCTGGGCGGTCGCGGCGGTCGTCACCGACGACGCCGGCCGGGTGCTGCTCTGCCGCCAGGGCCGGGGCGAGCGACGCTACGGGCTCCCGGGCGGCCGGCTACGTCCGGCGGAGAGCCCGATGCACGCCGCGATGCGCGACATCCGGGCCGAGACGGGCTGGGAGGTCGAGGTCGTGGACCTGGTCGGCCTCTACCACCTGGCCGGCGCGTGCGCCCCGGCGCCGACGAGCCCCGCCGCTCCGGCCTCGTCGGCGGGCCGGGTCGCGTCGTCGGCCGGTCGCGCCGGGCCGCTGCCCGACGTCCTGGTGCACGTCTTCCGGGCGCGCGTCCGGGGGCCGGGGCCGACCGGCGAACCGATGGGCGGCTGCCGGTCGTCCTGGCACGACCCCACGGCTCTGCCGGAGGCGCTCACGCCGACCACCCGGGCCGCGCTCGCCGACGCGCTGGCGGGCCGCTCCGGCGTCCTGCACACCGCCACGCCGTCCACCCCCGCACCACCCACCTGCACACCACCCACCCCCGCGCCGACCGACTCCGTGCCGACCGATCCCGCGCAGTCCGCCCCCGCACCAAACAGCCTCGCACCGGATACTGCGGCTGAAACGGACACCACTCCGAGCACGATCGCACCCCCGGCCGGACACCCGCCGGGCCAGCGGGCCAATCCACCCACGCCCACCCGCCACTAACCAACTCCCCGCGCGCCCCCTACGCGTCCCCGCCCCCGGCCCTCGCCCGCGATCTTGCACTTTCCGCCCGGACAAAGGGGGCAGTCCGCGCATTACGCGGGCACAAAGTGCAAGATCGCGGGCGACGGACGGCGGGCGGGAGGAAGGGCGAGGGAGGGAGGGAGGGAGGGAGGGAGTGGGTCAGGGGGTGGGGGTGCGGACGCCCTGGGCGAGTTCGGCGCTGAGGGTGCGGAGGGCGGCCAGGCCGGACGCCTCGTCCGGGGCGTCGAGCAGGCAGCGGATCAGGGCGCTGCCGACGATGACGCCGTCGGCGTACCCGGCGACCGTGCCGGCCTGTGCGCCCGTGCCGACGCCCAGCCCGACGCCGACCGGCAGGTCGGTGACCTCCCGCACCCGGGAGACCAGGACCGGCGCCGCGTCGGAGATCTTCGCCCGGGCGCCGGTGACGCCCATGATCGCGGTGGCGTAGACGAAGCCCCGGCAGTGCGCCACGGTCATCGCCAGCCGCGCGTCGGTCGAGGAGGGCGACACCAGGAAGGTGCGGTCCAGTCCGTACGCGTCCGAGGCGGCGAGCCACTCGCCGGCCTCCTCCGGGATCAGGTCCGGGGTGACCAGGCCGGTGCCCCCGGCCGAGGCGAGGTCCCGGGCGAAGGCGTCCACGCCGTAGCGCTCGACCGGGTTCCAGTAGGTCATGGTGACCACGGGCGCCCCGGTGGCCGCGACCGCCTCGATGATGCGCAGCGTGTCGGCAGTGCGTACGCCGCCGGCGAGGGCGATGTCGCTGGCCTTCTGGATCACCGGGCCGTCCATCACCGGGTCGGAGTACGGGATCTCCACCTCGATCACGTCGACGCCGGCCTCGACCATCGCGGTCATCGCGGCGATGCTGCCCTCGACGGTCGGAAACCCGGCCGGCATGCAGCCGACCAGCACCGCCCGCCCGTCGGCGCGCGCCTTGTCGAACGCCACCCCGATCCGGCTCACGTTCTCACTGCTCCTTGTCGAGGATGCCGAAGTAGTTGCCGGCCGTGTGGACGTCCTTGTCGCCCCGGCCGGACAGGTTGACCACGACGGTGGGCTCCCGGCCCAGCTCGGCGGCGAGCTTCGGGGCGATCTTGAGGGTGCCGGCGAGCGCGTGCGCGCTCTCGATCGCCGGGATGATGCCCTCCGTCCGGCAGAGCAGCTCGAACGCGGCCATCGCCTCGTCGTCGGTGACGGGCACGTAGCTGGCCCGGCCGGTGTCGTGCAGCCAGGCGTGCTCCGGCCCGACGCCGGGGTAGTCCAGCCCGGCGGAGATCGAGTGCGACTCGCAGGTCTGGCCGTCGGCGTCCTGGAGGACGTACGTGCGGGTGCCGTGCAGCACGCCGGCGGAGCCACCGGTGATGCTGGCCGCGTGCCGCCCGGTCTCCACCCCGTCGCCGCCGGCCTCGAAGCCGTAGAGCCGCACGTCGGGGTCGCCGACGAAGGCGTGGAAGATGCCCAGCGCGTTGGAGCCGCCGCCGACGCAGGCGGTGACCGCGTCCGGCAGGGCACCGGTCAGGTCGAGGCACTGCTGGCGCGCCTCGTCGCCGATGCCCCGGACGAAGTCGCGGACCATCGCCGGGAACGGGTGCGGCCCGGCAGCCGTACCGATCAGGTAGTGGGTCTCGTCGACGTTGGCGACCCAGTCCCGCATCGCCTCGTTCATCGCGTCCTTGAGGGTGCGCGAGCCGTTGGTGACCGGGACGACGGTGGCGCCGAGCATGCGCATCCGCGCCACGTTGAGCGCCTGCCGCTCGGTGTCGACCTGGCCCATGTAGACCACGCAGTCGAGGTCGAACAGGGCGGCGGCGGTGGCCGTGGCCACGCCGTGCTGGCCGGCGCCGGTCTCCGCGATCACCCGGGTCTTGCCCATCCGCTTGGTCAGCAGCGCCTGGCCGAGCACGTTGCGCACCTTGTGCGCCCCGGTGTGGTTGAGGTCCTCCCGCTTGAGCAGCACCCGCGCGCCGGCCTTGGCGGAGAACCGCTGGGCCGCGTAGAGCAGCGAGGGCGTGCCGGCGTAGTCGCGCAGCAGGGCGCCGAACTCCGCTCGGAACGACTCGTCGGCCATCGCCGTGCGGTGCGCGGCGTCCAGCTCGTCGAGCGCCGCGACCAGTGCCTCCGGTACGAAGCGGCCCCCGAACCGGCCGAAGTGACCGGCGGAGTCGGGCTGCGGACCGGCCGGGGCGGCCAGCGCGTCGGCGCTCATGGATTCTCCTCTCGGTGCTGGCGAACCGGCGCGGGATCAGCGCACCGGGCGGGGCGTGGCCGGGTGGTTGCCGGCGTTGACCAGCTCGGCCACCGCCTCGCGGGGGCTCTTCTGGGTGACCAGTCCCTCGCCGACCAGGACCGCGTCGGCGCCCGCCGAGGCGTACCGGATGAGGTCGTGCGGACCACGCACCCCCGACTCGGCGATCTTGACGACGCTGCTGGGCAGGCCGGGCGCGATCCGCTCGAACACCGAGCGGTCGACCTCAAGGGTACGCAGGTTGCGAGCGTTGACCCCGATGACCTGGGCGCCGGCCTCCAGCGCCCGGTCGGCCTCCTCCTCGTCGTGCACCTCGACGAGCGCGGTCATGCCGAGCGACTCGATCCGCTCCAGCAGGCCGACGAGGGCGTTCTGCTCCAGGGCGGCGACGATCAGCAGCACCAGGTCGGCGCCGTGCGCCCGGGCCTCGTGCACCTGGTAGCTGGAGACCACGAAGTCCTTGCGCAGCACCGGGATGTTGACGGCGGCGCGGACGGCGGCCAGGTCGTCGAGCGAGCCGCCGAACCAGCGTCCCTCGGTGAGCACGCTGATCGCCCGCGCGCCGCCGGCGGCGTAGTCACCGGCCAGGTCGGCCGGGTCGGCGATCTCCGCCAGCCGCCCCTTGGACGGCGAGGAGCGCTTCACCTCGGCGATCACCGCGACGCCCGGCTTGCGCAGGGCCGCGTACGCGTCCAGCGGCGGCGGCGCGGCGGCGGCCAGTTCGCGGATCCGCTCCAGCGGAACCTGCTCCTGTCGCCGGGCGACGTCCTCACGCACGCCGGCCAGGATCTCGTCGAGCACGCCTAGGGACGCCGCCGGACCGGCCTCGTCCCCCTCCGCGTGCGCATGCTCAGCAGTCACCAACGGACTCCCCTCTCCGGGTGTCATGGGCCGATGCTAGGGGGCGCCACCTGGCGACGGGTGCCGGGGGTATGGCGTGCCTCACGAGATGGGCTGCGGCATAATGGCCGACTTCCGGTGAACGGGACGTCACTCAGGGCGACCGCACTCATCGACGATCGCCACCCCCGCCTCGTCGCCCCACCGCGCGAGACATCGGCCCGATCCTATCCGCTCCCGCGCCCGGCCGCCCGGCGCGGCCACCGCGGGACGCCGGCCCCCTGTGACCTAGCTCAAGGGCGAACGGCCCTTTCCCTGGTCGCGGGCCGGACGGAGAGTTGACGTGTCGGTCACCACGGCGAAACGTGAGCCAGCCAGCATCTCTCTCGGGCAGACTCGATGTCGCGCCTGCCCCACCGACACCAACGATCTCCGTGCGGGGTGATCATGAGCACTGTCGAGCCCAACCAGACCATCGGACTGACGACCATCTCGCGTACCGTCGCGTCGCTCGCCGTCGGCGTGGTCCACACCGTGGAGCGCGCGGTGGTCGGCGAGGCCCGGATGCGGACCGCGCGCGGCAACGCCTGGGAGGCCGTCTGCGCCGACCGGGCCCGCGCGGACCAGCGGGCCGAGCTGGACCGCCTGGTGGCGGAGCTGACGGCCGCCCGGGCCGCCGCCCGCGACCGCCAGCCCGTCAGCTGACCGTCGGATCCTCGCCGCGGTCCAGCGCGTCCCACGCCTCCGTCGTGCGCCGGCCGGTGACGCGGCCGTCCTCGCCCCGGGCGGCCGGCGCGCCGCCGCCCCGGGCCGGCCGCTCGTAGCGGGCGCCCATCGCCGGCCACCGCCGGCCCCGCAGCGCCGTCAGCAACCCGCCCGCCGCGGCGAGCACCCCGCCGACCAGGCAGAGCGCCGGCCAGTGCCGGCTGACCTCACCGTCGAACCCGGCGACCAGGCCGTAGCCGCCGCCGGCCGCCACCGCCGCGCCGAGCCCGCACAGCAGCGCGCCCAGCAGCCGCCGCAGCCGGCCCCGGGTGGCGAGCACCGCACCGCCCCCGGCCAGCCCCACCAGGGCCAGCGCCGGCAGCCACGGCAGCAGGCCCGCGCCCGTGCGCGCGTCGCGTACCGGCGGCAGCGGGGTGGGCCGGGCGGTCAGTTCGACCGCCCAGGTACGGGTCGACGCCCAGAACGCGAGTCCCGCGCCGGCCACGCAGAGCAGCACCGCGTACGTCAGCTCCCGCCGGCCCGCGACCGCCCGCGCGCGTTCCTCGGCCTCGGCCGGCGCGGCGGTCCCCGGCTCGTGGCCGCGCGGCTGCGCCGCCGTCATCGGGCGGGCCGGAGGGTCTCGGCGGCGGCGATCGCGGCGAGCACCGCCGCGGCCTTGTTCCGGGTCTCCTGGTCCTCGGCGGCCGGGTCCGAGTCGGCCACCACCCCCGCCCCGGCCTGCACGTACGCCCGGCCGTCGCGCATCAGCGCGGTGCGGATGGCGATCGCCATGTCCAGGTCCCCACCGAAGCCGAAGTAGCCGACGGTGCCGCCGTAGAGGCCGCGGCGGACGGGCTCCAGCTCCTCGATGATCTCCATCGCCCGCACCTTCGGCGCGCCGGAGAGCGTGCCGGCGGGGAAGGTCGCGGCGAGCGCGTCGAAGGCCGTGCGGTCGTCCCGCAGCGTGCCGACGACGGTCGAGACGATGTGCATGACGTGGCTGTAGCGCTCGATGGTGGCGAACTCCGGCACCTCCACGGTGCCCGGACGGCACACCCGGCCCAGGTCGTTGCGGCCCAGGTCGACCAGCATCACGTGCTCGGCCCGCTCCTTGGGGTCGGTGAGCAGCTCCGCGGCGAGCCGGGCGTCGGCCTCCGGGGTGGCGCCGCGCGGCCGGGTGCCGGCGATCGGGTGCAGCAGCGCCCGCCGCTGCCCCTCCGCGTCGGCGGTCACCTTCAGGTGCGCCTCCGGGGAGGAGCCGACGATGTCGAAGCCGTCGAAGCGCAGCAGGTACATGTACGGGCTGGGGTTCGTCGTGCGCAGCACCCGGTAGACGTCCAGCGGGTCGGCGTGCGTCTGCCGCTCGAACCGCTGCGCCAGCACGATCTGGAAGCACTCGCCGGCCCGGATCGCCTCCTTAGCCGCCTCCACCGCCTTCGGGTAACCACCCTCGGGCGTGCGGCTGCGCACCTCCCCGGCGGGCGGCCGGTCGACGGTGGACACCATCGGCGGGATGGGCCGGGACAGGGCGGTGGTCATCGCGTCGAGCCGGCCGACCGCGTGGTGGTACGCGGCCGCGACCCGGGCCTCGCGGTCCGGCTCGTCCAGCGGCGGCAGGATCGCGTTGGCGACCAGGATCGCCGAGCCGTCGTAGTGGTCCAGCACCACCAGGTCGGCGGCGAGCATCATGCCCAGCTCGGGCAGGCCCAGGTCGTCCTCGGCCAGCTCGGGCAGCCGCTCGAACCGGCGGATCAGCTCGTAGCCGAGGTAGCCGACCATGCCCCCGGTCAGCGGCGGCATGCCGCTGGCCGCGTCCCAGGCCGGGCCGGCGAGCGCGTCGACGGTCTCGCGCAGCACCCGGACCGGGTCGCCGGAGGTGGGCACGCCGGCCGGGGGCTGCCCCGTCCACGTCGCCACGCCGTCCCGCTCGGTCAGCGTGGCGCTGCTGCGTACGCCGATGAACGAGTACCGCGACCAGGCCAGCCCGGCCGAGCCGACGCCCTGCTCGGCGGACTCCAGCAGGAACGTTCCCGGACCGCCGGCCAGCTTGCGGTAGACGCCGACCGGCGTCTCCGCGTCGGCGAGCAGCCGCCGGGTGACCGGGACGACGCGCCAGCGGGCGGCCAGCTCGGTGAAGGAGGCCACGTCCGGGCTGACCGCACCGTCGGTCCGGGACCCGCCGCCGGGGGTCTCCCGCCGCGCCGTCATCGGGCCCCCGCCTCTTCCCCGCTGACCGGCAGCTCCGTGAAGAAGCAGGTGCGGTGCCCGGTGTGGCAGGCCGCGCCGACCTGGTCGACGTCGACCAGCAGCGCGTCGCCGTCGCAGTCCAGGGCGACCGAGCGGACGTACTGGTGGTGCCCGGAGGTGGCGCCCTTCACCCAGTACTCCTGGCGGCTGCGCGACCAGTAGGTGGCCCGCCCGGTGGTCAGGGTGCGGTGCAGCGCCTCGTCGTCCATCCAGGCGACCATCAGCACCTCGCCGGAGTCGTGCTGGCGGACCACCGCGGCCACCAGGCCGTCGGGGGTGCGGCGCAGCCGGGCGGCGATGGCCGGGTCGAGCCGGGACGCACGGGCCGGGCCGCCGGCCGCGGGCTCCTGCGGGCTGGGGTGGGCGCCGGTCACCGGCGCGTCAGGTACGGGCACAGTGACCCATTGTCCCGCACGCGGGGCGGGCACCGGCGAGGGCTCCCGCCGGGGGCGCGGCGGCCGGCCGGCGGGCCGGGTCAGCTGGTCGACGTAGCGGTCCAGCCGGCCGTCGACCAGGGCGTCGGCCAGGTCCGCGCCGGCGACCTCGGCGATCTCGGCGGCGTACGGGCGGATCAGCGGCAGGGCGCCGGCGACCAGGCGGGCCGCGGCGGCACAGACCTGCCCGACCGAGCCGGGGCGCAGCCCGAGGCAGAGCAGCATGTCCTCCCGGTAGTTCGGCGGCGCCACCGGCAGGTCGAGGGCGGCGGCGAAGGCCGCCCGGCGGGACGCCACCCGGACCGTCGGGTTGGCCGGCCGCAGCACGGACGGACAGAGCCGGGCCAGGTCGGCGGCGGCCAGCCGGACGCCGAGGTGGTCGTCGGCGTCCCGCGCGCCGGCCACCTTGCCGAGGGTGGCGATCAGCTCCTCCAACTGCGGCTCGCCGGCCGGCTGGCAGAGCACCGGCAGGTCGATCCGGACCCGCCAGTGCGGATCCGCCCAGAGCAGCCGGGCCGGCGCCGTCACCGGCAGCCCGAACGCCCAGTCGGCCGGCTCGCCGAGCCGGCTCAGCCAGGAGCGCACGTCGCGGGCGGCCACGGAGACGTGGGTCAGCCGCCCGGCGTGCTCCGCCAGGTACGCCCGGCGGGCAGCGTACGGGGCGCCCCCGAGCAGCACGTCGACGTCGACGTCGCTGTGCGCGGTGGCGGCCCGCCGGGCGTGGCTGCCGCGCAGCATGATGCCGACGACGGGCTGCTCGGCGCCGGCCCGCAACCGGGCGGCCCATTCGCGGAGGAACCCCTCGTCCGGTGACGGAGCGTGACCCACGGCGCCATCGTGCCGTACGCCCGATCGGTGCGCAATGCCCGATGGCGGACCCGGTGTCCGGTCCGAAGGCTAATGCCCGACGAACCTCATCGACGCCTCGGGGTACCGTTCGCCGGCCACCGCGCCCGGCGGCACCGCCTCGCCCAGCCGGGACCGCTGCGTCGGAGTGAGCCGGATGTCGGCCGCCGCCGCGTTCTCCTCCAGCCGGTGCGCCCGTCGCGTGCCCGGGATCGGGAAGACGTCCTCGCCCTGGGCGAGCAGCCAGGCCAGGGCGGCCTGGGCCGGGGTGCAGCCGACCTCGTCGGCCACCGCCCGCACCTCGTCGACCAGCCTGAGGTTGGCGTCGAGGTTGCCCTCGGCGAAGCGCGGCGCCGCCGTGCGCCAGTCGTCGGCGGCGAGCTGCTCCCGGCTGGTGATCGTCCCGGTCAGCAGCCCCCGCCCCACCGGCGAGTACGCGACCAGCGCCACTCCCAGCTCCCGGCAGGTGGCCAGCATCTCGCCCTCGACGTCCCGGCTGAACAGCGAGTACTCCATCTGCACCGCGGCCACCGGGTGCACCGCGTGCGCCGCGCGCAGGGTCGCCGGGCTGACCTCGGACAGGCCGATGAGCCGCACCTTGCCGGCGGCGACCTGCTCGGCCATCGCGCCGACCGTGTCCTCGATCGGGGTGGCCGGGTCACGCCGGTGCAGGTACCACAGGTCGATGGCGTCCACCCCGAGCCGGCGCAGGGAGGCGTCGCACGCCGCGCGCGCCCAGGCCGGGCTGCTGTCCACGTACGCCCCGGGGCTGGCGGTCCCGCCGGAGGCGTCGCCGCGCACCCGGTTGCCGAACTTGGTGGCCAGGAAGACCTCGTCGCGGCGCGCCCGCACCACCGGCGAGAGCAGCTCCTCGTTGCGGCCCTGGCCGTACATGTCGGCGGTGTCCAGGTGGTTCACGCCCAGGTCGAGCGCCCGGTGCAGGGTGCGGGTCGACTCGGCGTCGTCGGCCCCGCCGTAGGCGAAGCTCATCCCCATGCAGCCCAGCCCGATCGCGGAGACCTCCGGCCCGGCCGCGCCCAGTCGCCGGCGGATCACGAGCACCGCTCCGCGCGGCGGTAGTGGTCGATCTTGTAGTCGAGCACCTTCAGGTCCTCCTCCAACTCGGCCATCCGATTCAGCACGCGGGCGCGGTGCGCCTCGAAGAGCGCCCGCCGGGCCGCCAGGGTGGCGTCGCCCTGCCGGGCCAGCTCGGCGTAGCGGCGCATGTCCCGCACCGGCATGCCGGTGCGGCGCAGCCGGGTGAGCAGGAACAGCCAGTCGACGTCCCGTTCGGTGTAGCGGCGGCGTCCGGCCGAGTCCCGCCCGACCGGGGCGACCAGCCCCTCCTGCTCGTACCAGCGCAGCGTGTAGGTGGTCAGGCCGACCCGCTCGGCCGCCTCGCCGACGGTGAGGGTCGTTTCCCGCGTGCTGATGTCCACGCCCCCAGGCTTCCAGTTCGAGTGCACGCGAAGTCAACCGTTGCGCCCCGGGAGACATCTCAACTAGCGTCGAGTTCAACAGTCGTTGAGTTTCCGGGGGTGGTGGGCGATGGACGAGGCGATCGCCGTCCGTGACCTGGTCGTCGACCGGGGCGGGCGGCGGGTGCTGCACGGCATCAGCGCGTCCGTGGCGCGCGGCCGGGTCACCGGGCTGCTCGGGCCGAGCGGCAGCGGCAAGACGACGCTGATGCGCACGGTCGTCGGGGTGCAGGTGGTCGGCGCCGGCTCCGTCACCGTGCTCGGGCGCCCCGCCGGAACGCCGGAGCTGCGCCGCCGGGTCGGCTACCTCACCCAGGCGCCCAGCGTCTACGCCGACCTCACCGTCCGGGAGAACGCGCGCTACTTCGCCGCCCTGCACGGCCGGGGCCGGGCCGACGCCGACCGGGCGGTCGCCGACGTCGGGCTCGCCGGGGCGGCCGGCCAACTCGTCGGCAGCCTCTCCGGCGGGCAGCGCAGCCGCGCGTCCCTGGCCTGCGCGCTGGTCGGGGAGCCGGAGCTGGTCGTCCTCGACGAGCCGACGGTCGGCCAGGACCCGGTCCTGCGGGCCGACCTCTGGGCCCGGTTCCACGCCATGGCCGCCGCCGGCACCAGCCTGCTGGTCTCCAGCCACGTGATGGACGAGGCGGCCCGCTGCGACCGGCTGCTGCTGATCCGCGAGGGGCGGCTGATCGCCGACGACACCCCGGACGCGATTCGCGCCGCCGCCGGCGTCGACGACCTGGACGAGGCGTTCCTTCGGCTGATCAGGGCGGGCGAGGCGGGCCCGGCGGGCGCCGCCGGACGGGAGGCGTCGTGAACCCGCGGATCCTGGCCGCCACCACCGGCCGCATCCTGCGCCAGCTGCGGCACGACCGGCGCACCGTGGCGCTGCTCGTGGTGGTGCCGTCGGCGCTGCTCGCCCTGGTCTACTTCATGTACGTCGACCAGCCCGCCCCGCCGGGGCAGCCGTCGACGTTCGACCGGGTCGCCCTGGTGATGCTCGGCTTCTTCCCCTTCGTGATCATGTTCCTGGTGACCAGCATCGCGATGCTGCGCGAGCGCACCACCGGCACCCTGGAGCGGCTGCTCACCACCCCGCTGGGCAAGCTCGACCTGCTCTTCGGCTACGGCATCGCGTTCGGGCTGGCCGCGGTCGTCCAGGCCGTCATCGCGTCCGCCGTCGCGTACGGGGTCTTCGACCTGGACACCGCCGGCAGCAGCGGCCTGGTGATCATGATCGCCGCGCTGAACGCGGTGCTCGCGGTCGCGCTCGGGCTCCTCTGCAGCGCCTTCGCCCGCACCGAGTTCCAGGCCGTACAGTTCATGCCGGTCGTGGTGGTGCCCCAGTTGCTGCTCTGCGGGCTGTTCGTGCCCCGGGGCGAGATGGCCGGCTGGTTGCAGGCGGTCAGTGACGTGCTGCCGCTGTCCTACGCCGTCGAGGC
The DNA here is from genome assembly GCF_040639595.1 of Micromonospora sp. NPDC023814. Lineage (NCBI taxonomy): Bacteria > Bacillati > Actinomycetota > Actinomycetes > Micromonosporales > Micromonosporaceae > Micromonospora > Micromonospora sp. NPDC023814. The sequence goes on along the minus strand of NZ_JBFAAF010000059.1, from coordinate 9,397 downwards.
GCTGCAGGAGGTGGGCGCGAACGCCGAGCCGACCGGCACCATGTGGCGGGACATGGCGGTCGTCGCCGGCGCGGCGGCGCTGGCGCTGGTGCTCGCCGCGGCCACCCTGCGGCGGCGCAGCGGCTGACGCCACCGGGCACCCGCCCCGGTGGGACCGGCGGTGGACGACGAGAGCGAAGGGCGGCGATGGCGCGGCGGACCGGACGGCGACCCGGCAACCCGGACACCCGGGAGGGAATCCTCGGGGCCGCCCGCGCCGCCTTCGCCGAGCGGGGGTTCGACGGGGCCTCGATCCGGGCCATCGCCGCCGCCGCGCAGGTGGACCCGGCGCTGGTGCACCACTACTTCGGCAGCAAGGACCAGCTCTTCCTGGCCGCGATGCACGCGCCGGTCGACCCGGGCGAGCTGCTGCCGAAGGTGCTCGCCGGGGACCGGGAGGGCCTCGGGGAGCGGCTGGTCCGCACGTTCCTCGGCGTCTGGGACTCCCCGGCCGGCATCGCCGGGGTGGCCCTGCTGCGCTCGGCGGTGAGCAACGAGTGGACCGCCCGCCTGCTGCGGGAGTTCCTGGTCAGCCAGGTGCTCCGCAAGGTCCTCGACCAGCTCGACGCCGACCCGGCCGAGCTGCCGCTGCGGGGCTCGCTGGTGGCCAGCCAGATGATCGGGCTGGCCATGATGCGGCACGTGGTCCGGCTGGAGCCGGTCGCCTCGGCCGCCCCGGAGACGCTCGTCGCGGCGGTCGGCCCGACGGTGCAGCGCTACCTGACCGGCGACCTCGCCGAGGTCTTCGCCGCCTGACCCGCGCCGGCACCCCTGACCGGCCGAGCGGCACCCGGCGGCGGGCCAGCCGCGGCCGGCGGGACCGCGGCGACGCGGCGGGCTCGGGTCTGGTCGCCGGGACCCGGTGACGCGGCGGGCTCAGGTCTGGTCGGCGTGCCGGGAGGCGGCGTGGCGGCAGAGCATCGGGTGCAGGAGGCGGGCCAGCTCCTCCTCGCCGTCGAGCGGGCGCGGGAACGCCAGGCGGGCCCGCCGGCGGGCGCCGGGCCGGCCGTGGTCCGCCAGCAGGCCGTACCGGTCGATCCGGACCACCCGGGGCGGGGCGTCCGGGCCGCTGTCGGCCAGGCCGAGCTGCCGCCGCAGGTAGGCGGCCACCTCGACCGCGTGGTGCTCGGCGAGGTCGGCCAGCAGCCCGGCCTCGACCGCGTGCAGGGGGTCCGGCTCCGCCTCGGCGTACGCCGTGGGGTCGATCCGGCGCACGGCGTCGGCGCGTTCCCAGCGGGCCTCGACCACCTCGAAGCGGTGCAGCCGGAACCGGGTGCCGACGTCGAGCAGGTCGCCGGTCGGCTCGACCGCCGCGAAGTCCAGCGCGGCCCGGCGTTCCTCCGCGCCCTCCAGACGGGTCGCCCACCCGGAGACCCAGGCCCGGCCGAGGCTCGGCGCGCCCGCGGCGGGCGGCAGGTCGAGCACGTCCAGCACCAACGCCACGTCGGACTCGCCGTCGGCGGGCCGCAGTGCGGCGGCGAGGTCGCTGACCACCGGCACCAGCAGCAGCACCCGCCCGTCCGGGTCGGTCACGTGCCGGACCTGGTGCGGGCCGGGCCGGTGCGCGACATGGGCGATGTCCGGGCAACCGGCCCGCGACGAGGGTACGGACGATCTCCGCCGGGCTGGGCCGCATGACACGACCTCCTTTAGGTTAGGCTTACCTAACCCGGAGACTAGAGCACCGGATCGGAGACGTCCAGCGGGACCGGGTCAGCGGGTCTGCTCCAGCCACGAGGCGTAGAGCAGGCCGTAGACCGACTCCGGGTCGCGGACCAGTTCGTCGTGCGGGCCGCGCTGCACGATCCGGCCCCGGTCCACCACGATCACCTCGTCCGCGGACTGCGCCGTGGAGAGCCGGTGCGCGATGGCGAGCGTCGTCCGCCCCCGCGTCACCGCGTCCAGGGTGCGTTGCAGCCGCACCTCGGTGGCCGGGTCCACCGCGCTGGTCGCCTCGTCCAGGACCAGCAGGTCCGGGTCGGCCACGTACGCGCGGGCCAGCGCGACCAGCTGCCGCTCCCCCACGCTCAGCGCCTCGCCCCGCTCCCCCACCGGGGTGCGCAGGCCCGCCGGCAGCCCCTCCAGCCAGTCAGCCAGACCCAACTCCGTGAAGGCCGCGGCGAGCTGCTCGTCGGTCAGCTCGGGGCGGGCGAAGCGGACGTTCTCCGCCACCGTGGCGTCGAAGAGGAAGCCGTCCTGCGGCACCATCACCACCCGCGACCGCAGCGAGGCGAACCGGACCTGCTCCAGCGGCACCCCGGAGAGCAGCACCCGGCCGGCGGTCGGGTCCATGAGCCGGGTCAGCAGCTTGGCGAACGTGGTCTTGCCGCTGCCGGTCTCGCCGACCACCGCCACCCGGCTCTTCGCCGGGATCTCCACGTCGATCCCGTGCAGCACGGGCGGGCCGTCCGGGTAGGCGAAGCCCACCCCCGCGAAGCGGATGTCCAGCGGGCCGGGCGGCAGCTCGCGCCCCTGCTCGCCGGGGTCGGCGACGTCCGGCGCGACGTCCAGCACGTCCAGCACCCGGCGCCAGCCGGCGATGGCGTTCTGCGCCTCGTTGAGCACCTCCGTGGCGATCTGCACCGGCTGGATGAAGAGGGTGACCAGGAAGAGGAAGGCGGTCACCTCGCCGACGCTCAGGGTGCGGTCGGCGCCCAGGGTCACCCCGAGCACCACCACGCCCGCGAGGGCCAGCCCGGCGGCCAGCTCACCGACGGAGCTACCCATGATGCTGATCCTGATCGCCCCCTGCTGCGCCCGCCGCTGGCCGTCGATCGCCTCGTCGAGCCGGCGCGCGGTGCGCCCGGCGATCCCGTACGCCCGGATGACCGGCGCGCCGACCACGCTCTCCCCGATCGCGCCGAGCAGCGCCCCCGTGCGCTGCCGGACCACCCCGTACGCCCCGGCGAGGCGGCGCTGGAGCACCCGGATCACGAGCACGGCGGGCAGGAAGGCGGCGTAGACGACCAGGGTCAGCTGCCAGGAGTACGCCAGCATCACCAGCGTGGTGACCACCAGTTGGCCGAGGTTGATCACCAGGATCACGCCGCCCCACTGGAGGAACTGGGTGATCTGGTCGACGTCGCTGGTCACCCGCGACACCAGCGAACCGCGCCGCTCGGACTGCTGGTGCAGCATGGACAGGTCGTGCACGTGCCGGAACGCCCGCACCCGCACGTTGGCCAGCGCGGTCTCGCTGACCGTGAACAGCCGGCGCATCATCAGGTAGCCGCAGACCGTGGTCACCACCAGCACGGCGGCGGTGGCAGCGACCACCGTCCAGACCACGGTCAGGTCGAGACCGCCGACGATGCCGTTGTCGATGCCCTGCTGCACGGCCACCGGCACGGCCGCCCGGCCGACCATGTAGGCCAGGGCCAGGCCGAGCGTGCCGGCGAGGCCGACCCGCAGCTCCGGGGAGAGCGCCAGGCCCCGCCGCAGCGTCTGCCAGGTCGTCTCGGTCACCTCGGCCCCGTCGGCCTCGGTCGCCCCCTGCGCCTTACCACTCACCGGGCCCGCCTTTCGTTCGCGACTGCGGGGCTCCGCTCCGCTGCACTCCTCGCACTCACCGGTCCACCTCGATCTCCAGGCCCGAGCTCAGCGGGGCGACCTCGTCGTGCGTCTCGTCCTTGGCGTGGTCGACCTCGGCCTGCTCGTAGGCGGTGACCAGGTCGGCGTAGCCGGGCACGGTGGCGAGCAGCTCGGCGTGCGTGCCACGGGCGGCCACCCGGCCCTGCTCCAGGTAGACCACCTCGTCGGCCAGCGCAATGGTGGCCCGCCGGTAGGCGACCACCAGGATCGACGCGGCCGGCGCGCCGGGCTCCCCGGTGGAGGACCGCAGCCCGGCCAGGATGGCCGCCTCCACGCGGGGGTCGACGGCGCTGGTCGCGTCGTCGAGGACGAGCAGGCGTGGCCGGCCGGCCACCGCGCGGGCCAGGGTGAGCCGCTGCCGCTGGCCGCCGGAGAGCGAGGTGCCCCGCTCGCCGACCTTCGTGTCGAGGCCGTCGGGCAGTGCGGCGACGAAGCCGTCCGCCTCGGCAAGCCGCAACGCGGCCCAGACGTCGTCGTCGCCGATGCCCGGCCGGTCCAGGGTGATGTTGGCCCGCACCGTGTCGTCGAAGACGAACGGCACCTGGGCGACCAGCGCGGCGGTGCGGGCCAGCGAGGCGGCGGTGAGCCGGCGCACGTCCACCCCGTCCAGGGCGACCGTGCCGGCCCGGGGGTCGACCAGCCGCACGGCCAGCGAGGCGATCGTGGACTTGCCGGCGCCGGTCGGCCCGACCAGGGCGACGGTCTTCCCCGCGGGCACGGTGAAGGAGACCTCGCCGAGCACCTCCGTGCCGGGCAGGTGCGCCTCGGCGGGCTCGTAGCCGAACCGGACGCCGGCGAAGGTGAGGGTGGCGGGGCGGGGGTCGGCCGGGTCGAGCGTCGTGTCGCCGTACGGCATCTCGCCGGTGGCGTCGAGAACCCGGCGGACCCGGTCCCAGCCGGCGACGCTGCGCGGCAGCTCGGCCAGCACCCAGCCGATGGCCCGGACGGGGAAGGCCAGCACGGTGAAGAGGAAGGCGACGCTGACCAGCTCGGTGACGCTGATCGCGCCCTGCCGGAGCCGGAACGTGCCGACCACCAGCACCGCGAGGGTGCCGAGGCTGGGCAGGGTCTCCAGCACGGGGTCGAAGACGCCGCGCAGCCGCCCCACCGACACCAGCGCGTCGCGCAGCTCGCCCGCGCGGGCGGCGAACCGGTCCGTCTCCTGGGCCTCCCGGCCCATCGTCTTGACCACCAGGGCGCCGTCGAAGCTCTCGTGGGCGATGCCGCTGACCTCGGCGCGCAGCCGCTGCGCCCGCGCCTGGCGGGGGGCCATCCGGCGGGAGTAGGCGACGTTGAGCGCGAAGAGCGCCGGGAAGACCGCCAGGCCGACCAGGGCCAGCGCCCAGTCGGTGGCGAAGAGCGAGGCCACCGCGCCGACCAGCATCACCAGGGTGCCGACCGCGAACGGCAGCGGGGCGATCGGGTGCCAGGCGGCCTCGACGTCGGAGTTGGCGTTGGACAGCAGGGTGCCGGTGGCGTTGCGGTGGTGCCAGGACAGCGGCAGCTCCAGGTAGCGCCGGGTGACCCGGCGCCGGTAGGCGGCCTGGAGGCGGTACTGCATGTAACCCGCGCCGAGCCGGCGGCCGAAGATGCCGGCCACCCGCAGCACGCTGATGCCGAACAGCGCGACGGCCGCCAGGGCGAGCGCCCCGACCCCGACCGAGCCGCGCTCGATCGCCGGGACCACCACGTCGCCGACCACCGCGCCCACCACGTACGCGCTGGCCACCGTCATGGCGCCGAAGAGCACGCTGCCGGTCACCGCGACCGCGAAGATCCGCGGCTGCTCCCGGATGGCCACCCCGAGGACGACCAACCCCCGACCGAGCACGTCCCGACTTGTCCTGCTCGCCACGCTCTCCCCCGCCGTAAGCCGCAATTATCTCCCTCATCCTTACCGGTCGGGGCCCGCTCCGCCGCCCCGGGCCGCTATGTCCGCCGTCACGGCCGACCCGCCGCGCCGGCGCGCCGACCCGGGCGTCCGCGCCTACGATCGATGCCATGCCGCGGTACGCCCGATCGGAGCGCGAGGCGCTCGCCGACCTGATGCTCACGCTGGGACCGGACGCCCCGACGGTCAACGAGGGATGGACGACCCGCGACCTCGCCGCCCACCTGGTGCTGCGCGAGCGCCGCCCGGACGCCGCCGGCGGCATCCTGCTGCGGCCCCTGCGCGGGTACGCCGAGCGGGTGCGCCGGCGCATCGCGGCGCGCCCCTGGCCCCGCCTGGTCGAGCAGGTGCGCCGGCCACCGGTGTGGAGCCCGGTCAGCAACCCGGTGACCGACGAGCTGGCCAACACGATGGAGTTCTTCATCCACCACGAGGACGTGCGCCGCGCCCGCCCGGGCTGGCTTCCGCGCGACCTGGCGGCCCGGCTCCAGGCGGCACTGTGGACGCGCGCCGCCGGGCTGGCCCGGCTGGCACTGCGTCGGTTCCCGGCCGACGTCTTCGTGCAGGCGCCGGGCTACGGCGCGCTCTCCGTCGGCCGGGGCGGCGAGCCCGTCCGCGTGGTCGGGGCGCCCGGCGAGCTGGTCCTGTTCCTCTCCGGCCGGCAGCGGGTGGCCCGGGTGCAGGTCGACGGGCCGACGGCGTTGGCCGACCGGCTGCGCAACGCCCACCTGGGCATGTGACGGACTGTACAGAAGCGGTCACCACCTCGCCGGCAGGTTGCCTCTCCCCAACGACCGCCGCCGATCCCCTCTCCCGTACGCTGTCCCGCGCCGTCCCGCCCGGGGGCGGCGCGACAGGGGGCGCCATGCGGACCTTCGCGCTCTCGGCGCTGCGGGAACCCCCTTTTCCCGCGCGCCGGCACGACGCCACCGATCAGGTGGCACAGGAGAGCACCGAGTGGGTGCTCGGCCACGGCCTGATCGCTAACGGGCACCGACTGCACCGGCTGCGCCGGGCCGACGCCGCCGGCCTCGCCGGTCGGGCCTGCCCGGAGGGGCCGGTCGACCGGCTGCGCCTGCTCGCCGACCTGGTCTCCTGGCTGTTCGTGATGGACGACGCCTGCGACGAGGACGGCCTCGGCGACGGCCCCACCCGGCTGGCGCCGACCGTCGCCGCCCTGCTGGACGTGCTGGACCGGCACGGCGACCCGGTGGCGCCCGCCGGCGCCACCGGCCCGCTGGGCGACGCGCTGGCCGACCTGTGCCGGCGCGTGCGCGCCGCCGGGACGCCGGCAGTGCTGCTGCGCTTCACCAGCCAGGTGCGGGAGTACCTGCTGGCGCTGCTCTGGGAGGCCGCGAACCGCGAGCACGGCCGGGTGCCGGAGCTGGCGGAGTACGTCCAGATGCGCCGGCACACCGGCGCGGTCCACCCCAGCTTCACCCTCACCGAACTGGCCGCCGGCGGTCGGCCGGGGGCGGCCGCCCGCGCCGAGCCCACGCTGGTCACGCTCGACCTGCTCGCCGCGGACCTGGTCTGCTGGTGCAACGACGTCTTCTCGTACGGCAAGGAGAACCTCGCCCAGCCGGACGGCCACAACCTGGTGACCGTGATCGCCGCCGGGCGGACCGGCGGCGACGAGCCGTCGGCCCTGCGGGCGGCGGCCGACCGGTTCAACGAGTCCCTGGCGACCTACCTGGCGACGGAGTCGGCGCTGCTGGCCGCCGGCGACGAGGGCCTGCGACCGGCGGTGCTCGCCCGCCGCAACTGGATCCGGGCCACCTACGACTGGTCGCTGCGGGCCGCCCGGTACGCCTGAGGGTGTTCCAGGTCCCGGGACGTGGCCCAGCCGTGATCGACCGGGGCTGGCCGACGCCCGGGGTGCAGGCAATACTCTTCGGTAACGAATACCGACGTGACGACCGTCACGCCTCCACCCCGAAGGCGGCTACAGCGATGGCTCTCGATGTACCGTACCGCTCCATCCCGGACATGTTCCTCAAGCGCGTGGCGGCGTCCCCCGACCGCGACGCCTTTGCCCACCCGGCCTCCGACGACTCGGGGCCGGTCTGGTTGACCTGGGCGCAGGTGGCCCGCCGCGCCAAGGCGGTCGCCGCCGGCCTGCACGGGCTCGGCGTCGGCCAGGAGGATCCGGTGGCGATTCTGGCCAACACCCGGCTCGAATGGGTGCTCGCCGACCTCGGCATCATGTGTGCCGGGGGCGCGACCACCACCGTCTACCCCACCACCGAGCCGGAGGACGCGACCTACATCATCGCCGACTCGGGCTCCCGGGTGCTGTTCGCCGAGAACCCGGCCCAGGCCGCCAAGATCGCCGGAGCCGACCTGCCGGCCCTGACCCACGTGGTGCTCTTCGACGGCGCGGCCGACCCGTCCGCCGCCGTCCCGCAGCTCACCCTCGCCGAGCTGGAGGAGCAGGGCGCCCGGGCGCTGGCCGCCGAGCCCGACCTGATCGAGATGCTGGTCGCCGGGATCGGCCCCGACCACCTGGCCACCCTGATCTACACCTCCGGCACCACCGGGCGCCCGAAGGGCGTCGAGCTGCTGCACGGCGGCTGGTGCTGGGAGGGCGTGGCGCAGGCCGAGCTGGGGCTGCTCCGCGAAAACGACCTGCAGTACCTCTGGCTCCCGCTGTCCCACTCGTTCGGCAAGACGCTGCTCTGCGGGGTGATCCACGTGGGCCTGCCGACGTACGTCGACGGGCGGGTGGACAAGCTGGTCGAGCTGCTCGCGGTGGTGAAGCCGACGCTGATGTGCGGCGCGCCGCGGGTCTTCGAGAAGGTCTACAACAAGGCGGTCACCACGGCCCAGGACGCCGGCGGCGCGAAGGCGAAGATCTTCGCCTGGGGCGTGCGGGTCGGCAAGGAGAGGGTCGCCCTGGAGCAGGCCGGCAGGCCGGTCCCGACGGGGCTGAGGCTGAAGTACGCGGTGGCCGAGAAGCTGGTGTTCAGCAAGCTCCAGGCCCGCCTCGGCGGCCGGATCCGGGTGCTCGTCTCGGGCGCCGCCCCGCTCAGCGCGGAGATCGCCACCTTCTTCGCCGCCGCCAACCTGCCGATCTCCGAGGGCTACGGCCTCACCGAGACCAGCGCCGGCAACTTCGTCAACCCGCCGGACGGGCTGCGGATCGGCACCGTCGGCAAGGCGTTGGGCGACCTGGAGTGCCGGATCGACACCGACGGCGAGATCCTCGTCCGCGGCCGGCCGGTCATGCGCGGCTACCACAACCTGCCCGAGGAGACCGCCGCCGCGTTCACCGAGGACGGCTACTTCCGCACCGGTGACATCGGCACGCTGGACGCCGAGGGCTACCTGAAGATCACCGACCGGAAGAAGGACCTGGTCAAGACCTCGGGCGGCAAGTACATCGCGCCCTCGCACATCGAGGGGATGTTCAAGGCGACCTGCCCGTACACCTCCCAGGCGGTGGTAATCGGCCAGGCCCGCAACTACTGCACGATGCTGGTCACGCTGGACCCGGACGCGATCAGGGGCTGGGCCGCCGGCACCCCGCTGGAGGGCCGCGACTACGCCGAGATCGTCGCCTCGCCCGAGGCGCAGGCCATGGTCGAGGGTTACGTCGCGGAGCTCAACGCCAAGCTCAACCGCTGGGAGACGATCAAGAAGGTCGCCATCCTGCCGCGCGACCTGACCATCGAGGACGGCGAGATCACCCCGTCGCTCAAGATCAAGCGCAGTGGGGTGGAGAGCAACTTCGCCGCCGAGATCGAGAAGATGTACGCCGGCACGCTCGCCGAACTCTGAGCACGCCGCGTCGGCGGCCCGCGCCCGGCCGGGTGCTCAGGCTCAGGTCCAGCAGGGACTTGCGCCACTGCTGGACGCGCGCCGGCGAGCCGTCGG
>NZ_JBFAAF010000058.1:0-49158 GCF_040639595.1 Micromonospora sp. NPDC023814 | reverse complement strand
AACAACGAAGATGGCAGCGCAGGCACGGGACTCCATCGGTCACGAAGCGTAGAGAACTCCGATGATCAATGGCCCCGTGCCTGTCACTACCCAGGAGTCCCGTCTGCCCAGATCCCAGACCTACTGCCGGTCGCTCTAAGCAGCAGGAACCTGTCGCTGCCGTCGTCGGGTGCCAGCACCACCACCCCGCGCCAGAAGTCGGTGGCCCGGATCGTCCGCATCCGCGGATCCCGCGCGTTGTTCACCGACTCCAGGTGCAGGCCCTTGTCGGCGTGCAGCTCGGCGATGCTGAGCTGCTGAAACTTTTCCATCGCCTTGCGTACGCCGGCCTTGGACCGGCTTCTCCAGGACGTCGTGGCTCTGCCAGAAGCTGTTGGCCAAGGCAAGCTGCGGCACGGCGGCCTCCTGCATGGTCGGTCGAGGCGGTGGGTGCGGCCCTACCGGCTACTGATGTGTCGGGTTGGACGCCGTCGGCAGCGCTGACGCGAACCGAAGCTACCGGGTCCTGGCAGCCCGGTCGGTCACCGCGCGTGAGCTGTCCATAATCCGACAGCGATTCGCAGCCTCTTGGATTCGGCGACGTTCAATATCCACACTGATGTATGGCCCGCTCGGACGGTACGCCAGATGGAAGCCGGAGCCGCCGCTCAGCACCCCGGCCTCAGGTACGCGCGCCCGACGGCTTCCCCCCGTCACTGCAGCCCCTCCTGGCGCGGATCGCCGATCGGCGCGCCGCCCGCAGCGAAGCAACCCTGCAGGCCGACATCCGCCAGCTTCTGCTGGCCGGTGACTTCGGACTCTCCCACGACCACCTCGACGACGTCGACCTCGAAGCCCCGGCCGGCGGCGGCCGACGCATCGACATCGAAGTCGGCTACACCGTCATCGAGGTCAAGCGACGACTCCAGAACGGGCGCCCGCTGCTGGAGGCCGAGCGGCAGCTCGGCGGCTACGTTCGGTCGCGCAGCATGAAGAGCGGCCAGCGATACGTCGGCATCCTGACCGATGGCGCCACCTGGCGTGCGTACCAGCTGACCGGCGACGCGCTGACCCTCATCGACACCCACACATTGGCGGCCACACGCCCTGACGGCATGCCCCTCTTCTACTGGCTGGAAGGCGTACTGGCGACGAGCCAACGGGTCCGGCCGGCTCCCGCCGAGGTGGCACGCCGCCTCGGCGCACACAGCACCTCCCACAAGCTGGACCGCGCCGCACTCGCCGCCCTCTACGCAGAGCACGAGCAGTTGCCGACCGTAAAGTTGAAGCGGAAGCTGTGGGCGGAGCTGCTGGACAGCGCCCTAGGCACCCAGTTCGTCGACGATTCGGATCTGTTCGTCGAGCACACCCTGCTGATGAACAGCGCGTACATCATCGCGCACCTGGTCGTCGGCATCGACGCCCTGGAGTTGCAGCCACACGACCTCATCACCGGGCAACGGTTCGACAAGGCCCGCATCCTGGGCGTGGTCGAGCACGACTTCTTCGGCTGGACCACGGAGGTACCCGGCGGTCGCGAGCTCATCCAGGGACTCACCCGGCGACTGGCCCGGTTCGACTGGCTTCAGGCCGACCACGACATCCTCAAGGTGCTCTACGAGTCGATGATCGGCACCGAGACGCGCAAGCGGATGGGCGAGTACTACACGCCCGACTGGCTCGCCGAGCACCTCGTCGACACCGTCGTCACCGATCCGCTGCGGCAACGGGTGCTGGACCCCGCCTGCGGCTCCGGCACCTTCCTCTTTCACGCCGTACGCCGGTACCTCGCCGCCGCCGAGACGGCGGCCGTGCCGCTGGACGCCGCGCTGACGCAACTCACCCACCACGTGGTCGGCGTCGACCTGCACCCGGTCGCCGTGGCGCTCGCGCGCGTAACCTACCTCCTCGCCATCGGCCACCAGCGGCTCACCGATCAACGGGACGCCATCACCATCCCGGTCTACCTCGGCGACAGCATGCAGTGGCGGGAACGCCGCGACCTTTTCACCGAGGATCACGTACGGATCAGTGCCGGCTACAACGCCAGCGAGGTCGAGGAGTGGCTGCGCTTCCCGAAGAGCCTGCTCGATGAGCCGAGCCGTTTCGACCAGATCGTCGCGGGGCTCGCCACCATCGCGGCAAAGCCGCGAGATCCCGACAACCCGCCATCGCTGGCGGCGTTCTTCCACCACATGAGGATCGGGCCAGACGACCAGCCGATGATCCGCGGCACCTTCGAGGCGATGTGCCGACTGCACGACGAGGGCCGCGACCACATCTGGAGCTACTACCTGCGTAACCTGGCCCGGCCGGTCTGGCTAGCGATGGACGACAACCGGGTGGACATCCTGATCGGCAACCCGCCGTGGCTCTCGTACCGCCACATGCCTCGGGACATGCAGACCCGGTTCAGGGAGCTCTCCCGAGACCGCGGGCTGTGGCACGGCCGGGAGTTCGCCACCAACCAGGACCTCTCAGCTCTCTTCGTGACCCGAGCGGTCCAGCAGTACCTTCGCGACGACGGCTCGTTCGCCTTCGTCCTGCCGAACTCGGTGCTCGATCGGGAGTACTTCGAGGGCTTCCGCAGGGGATGGTACGAGGACACCGCCGAGCCAACCGCCGTCGCCTTCACCGGGTCCTGGGACCTGCGACGCCTACGCCCCCATCTCTTTCCGCGCGGCGCCGGCGTCGTCTTCGGCGACCGAGCAGCGCTGAGCACCTACCGACGCCTGCCTTCAGTGACGGAGCGTTGGACGGGACGCGTGCCGACGGACGCAAAGTCGTGGCAGCAGGTCGAACCTCTCATCGCCCGGGAGACAGCCGATCTGGTCGCCGGCGGATCGGCCCTGACCGAGTCGCCGTACAAGCCACGGTTCACCCAGGGCGCCACGATCGTGCCGAAGCTGCTGTTCTTCGTGGACACGGATTCCGGCGGGCGGCTCGGCCTCGGGGCCGGCCGCCACGCCGTTCGCTCGGCGCGCAGCAACTTGGAGAAGGCCCCGTGGAAGGAGCTGCCCTCGCTCGAAGGCGTCGTGGAATCCGAGTTCATCCGACCTGTGCTCCTCGGCGAGAGCCTGCTGCCGTACCGGATCTTGCCAGCGAAGAAGGCGGTGTTGCCGCTCGACGGTTCCACGCTGATGACCGGACCTGGATCGCGAATCGACTACTACTTCGGTCTCGCCGAATGGTGGCGGACGGCCGAAGCCACCTGGGAGGCGCACCGCAGCAGCACGCGCCTCACCCTGGCCGAGCAGCTCGACTTCCGGCACAAGCTGACCGCGCAGTTCCCCGCACCGCCTCTCCGGTTGGCCTACTCGGCCTCCGGGATGCACGTCGCCGCCGCTATCGTCGACGACCCGGCCGCAGTCATCGAGCATGGGCTCTACTACTGCCCGATCGACAGCCAAGCGGAAGGCCACTACCTCAGCGCGATCCTGAACAGCCCCGCCCTCACCGCGCTCGCCCGTCCGTTGATGTCCTATGGCAAGGACGAACGGCACATCGACAAACACGTGTGGAAACTACCCATCCCTCGATACGACGACACGGACCAGCGGCACCAACGGCTCGCGGAACTCGGCCAGGAGCAGTGTCAGATCGTGGCCGGGCTCAACCTCGAGGAGGGCCGGAACTTCGTGACAATGCGTCGGCGGGTTCGAGCCGAACTCGCGCAGCACCCGGCCACGCCGGAGATCGAGGCCATCGTCCTGGAGATGCTCGGTTGATGGACACTTCACCTACCTCCGGATTACACGGTCCTGCGAAGCACCTTCACAGTCGATGGCTCGTCGATGAACATGACGAGCAAGCTGTCCAACACTCCCAGATGGAGGGCTGAGTGGTCAGCAACGCGTTCCCTGCCGAGCCGAAGGAACGGCCGATACTGCCCAGAGCGCACCGGACCGTAAATGTCGGCGGAGGCGACTACGCCTTCACCGACCTTCGCAAGACAGACCTCGGCGGCGTGCAGAGCCGGCAGTTCCGCTTCTTCACGCCGGTGCGGCGGGAGCGGATGCGCTTGCCTACCTCTCTGCCTGAGTTCGCGGGATTGCGGCATGTGGCCAATCTGTCCGACAGCCCGGTGACAGTGGCGGCGGAGCTCGGAGGGCACTGGTCGGAGCACAATCTGGCGGCCATCACGCACGTCGCCGCGTGCAACTTCCGCTGTTCCTACTGCTACGTCGACTACCGCCATCTGGCCGGTCGGGACGCCTTCCTTACCAATGCCGACGAGGTGGCGGACGAGTTCGTGTCACTCAGGCGCACGGCTCAGGCTGCCGGTCGGCAGCTCAGCCTGTTGCGCGTCAGCGGCGGCGAGCCGCTGCTTGCCCCCTCCCTCGTGATCGAAATCTACCGTGCCGTGGCGGCGCGGGGCCTGCTCGGCTCCGTCGTCCTCAAGGTGGAGTCGAACCTCTCCGCCCTGCCGTACGCGTGGCAGCAGAGCGGACCTCGGCTTTCCGCAGTCGAGCGCGAGGAGCTGCGGCACGTCAAGGTGCACGCGACGCTCCATCACCCGCCCGGCAGCGGCGACTGGCCCGCCATCCGCGACGGGATCGTCCTGGCGCTCGAGCTTGGCTTCGATCTGTTTCCGGCGGTCGGCGCCAACGACTGGACCGCGGAACAACTCGACATGAGCTTCCACGCGTTGGCCCGGATCAGCCCGGGGCTCCCCCGGCGACTCGCGGTGCGTCCCTTTCACCTCGACTATCCCGCGCTGGCGGACCGCCGCAGGCTGCCTCGACCGGCCGAGTCCGAAGCGCCTTCGATGGTGTGGGAGAGGATTTTGCGGCGGCACATCGGTGTCGGGTATCTCGAGGAACCCCGACATCTGGTACCGCTCACTTGAGCACGGATACCGACGGCACGCTTTGGAGGATCGATGCCGGAGATCGAGGCAGTCACGATATGCAGCAGTTCCAAGTTTTACGACACAGCTCAGCTTGCCGAGGCAGCACTCCGCGACCTGGGCATGACCGTCTACACCCCGCGCTACGACTTCAACGAGCAGCATGTGCGGGTCGACGAGCCGGACAAGATCCAGCTCACGCGTGACTTCCTCGCGAAGATCGCGAGGTCGGATGCGATCTTTGTCGTGGCCAACGGTGGATATGCCGGCGTCAGTGTGTGCATCGAGGTCGGCTACGCGGTGGGGCAGGGCAAGGTGGTGTTGTTCTCGGAGCGGCCCGCGGAGTTCGCGCTCCGGGCGCTGGTCGACGCGGTTGTCCCGGTCGAAGCCATCGGCACCGGAGTGCGATCGGTGACCAGGGCCGATGCGGCGGGCAGGTCGCAGTGATCGTAGCGGTGCCCAGTCCCTCAAGCCGACTGTACGGCCCGGTCGCCGACATCGTCGCAAGCCGCTTCGCCGGCTTGGAGGAAGTTCACCCGAGGTCGCTGTGGCGCCGCATGAGCGCGGATTCGCTCGTTCATTGCCGGGGCTTCGACATACCGGAACTTGTGGCCTCAGGAGCCGTCGACATCGGCATCACCGGCTACGACGTATGCGTCGAATGGTGTCTCGCGAACGACCAGCCGCTCATTCTCCACGCGCTGCCGCCAGCCCGGACGTCATTCGTCACCTACTGCACGGTCGCCGGCCGGAAGCCGCGCACGATCTACACCGAGTATCCGGCCATCACCCGAGCCTGGCTCGCCGCGTGCGCGGACCTACGACCGATGCGAATCGTGCGGCTGCACGGGGCCACCGAGGGCGTCATCCGCGCCGACGACAGCGGCGCCGGAGTGTTGCTCGTGACGTCAGGCGAGACCCTGGCCGCGAACGGACTCGACGTGGAGGTGCCTCTTCTGGCCACCGATGTGTGCGTCGTGACGCGTACCCCGTTATTCAGCGGGGGAACGCTGATCGACCTGCCGACGCTGCCGGTGCTGCCCCTGCCGAGCTTTGCGAGGCAGCGGGCGTCTGGTGAGCCCATCCAGCGGCAAATGAGACGGAGGGCGGCGTCGGTGACGCGAAAATCATCAGGGGGACCATCGCGTGGAGCTTGAGGTAGCTACCGTCGCGTCCGGCTGGCACGACGTGCTTTCGGTTTTCTCCCAAGGCCAGCCGGCGCGGGTCGCGACGCGGCACGGGATCTGTTTCGACATCCCGGGTCTTACCGTCTGGCTGAAAAACCCGGCAGACCTGACCCCACCGCGGGACTACCTGTACCCGGAACTGATCAAGGACTATCGCGACCGGATCTTCGGCGAGCAGCGGGAATCGTCGCTGCTCTACCAGCGGCTGCGGGGTTGGGTCGCGGCGGACGGCTCGCCGATCGACCAGTTCGAGCAGGCCACCGAAATGCTTCGGCAGGACGAGCACAGCAGGTCGGCAGTCTTCTCCATGTGGCGGCCGGAGGAGGACCTGGGCGGCCGCTTCCCGGTGTCGCCGGTCGGTGGTGCCCTCCGGATCGTCGGCGACGACCTCGTTCTCTTCCTCACCGCCCGAAGCGTCGACATCTGGGTCGGGTTCGTGCCCGAGTTGTTGACCTTCGCGCAGCTGATCTCCGACGCCGCCCTTGCTCTCGGGCTGCGCGGCAGCAAGGTCTGTTACCACTCGTGGAGCATGCACCTATACGAGGTGGACTACCTCACCTATCTGGCGGGGGCACGATGACACGGTCGCTCACCTTGCTGGACAGCGGTCTGGTCGACACGCACACCATCGACAAGGTGCTGCAGTCGGTCGTGTTCTTCTCCGACCGCGTCGTGCTGCGGGCCTCCTTCGAGGTCTCGGCCGCATACCGGGAGCGCGCCGCCGAGATCAACCGGCGTGTCGACGAACTGCGGGAGGCTGGGCTCCTGGGGCTCTGGGGCCACGAGTACGAGGTCGACGACGGTGGCAGGGTGCGCTTCGGTCAAAGCGCGAAGCGGGGACGCCGCGCTGACCTGGTCATCGCGCAAGGACAGATGCGCGAGAGCCTGACCCGGATGGACGAGGTGATGCGGGCGATCCGGGAAGAGGCGTACCGCCGGACCGAAACCGACACGCGCACGCTGCGGCAGGGTGCGGCGGAGATCGTGAGCCTGCGCAACCACATGGCCTCCCTCGTGATCTCCTCGGAGCTGCGACAGGACGGCATGCTGTCCAACCCGGCGGTGAAGGCCCAGCTCACGCGGAGCCTCGGTCAGCCGCAACCGCAACGCTTCGAGGCCGCGGTGGTCCGGGAGGTGCTGGGGCAGCTTCAGATCGGCTCACTCGACCAGCTCAGCGTCGACCAGATCGTCGAGTCACGCCGCTACAACGCAGGCTTCCGGAGCCTGCTGGACGAGTCGTTGCTCGCGTTGTCGCGGGGCCTCGACCCGGTCCTGACACCGGAGGCGACGGCGCGTGAGTTGACCCGTCGCTACCGCGAGACAATCGCGGAGTTCGCCCGGCCCCGCGTCGCTGGTCAGGTCGCGCAGGAGGTGGTGTGGGATGTCCTCGGCGCCACTGTGCCGTCGACGGTCGTCTTCAAGTACGGCCTCCGAGCACTCACCTGGCGAAAGGCAGCCCAGCGCGCCAAGCCCTTCCTGCTGTTGATGCACCTGGAGAGAGCCGCCAGGCGGCAACCCTCGGACATCGGGTGAGCCTGATCAGCCGACCTGCGCGTCCGTGTGTGCCGGCGAATCGAACTGCGCGAAGGCGTGCTCGATGTCGGCGAGCGCGTGGTGCGCCGACCGCGGCAGAAGGTGGCGCAGATGCCACATCGCGACCGACACGTGGCCCCCGTTCGAGGCGTCGCCGTCCGCTGCCTGGGCCGCGGCGACCGACCACACGCGGATCAGGGCCAGAGGATACGCGGTGTCCGGTATGTCGAAGCTCAGGTCGAACCAGCCTCGCGCATCCTCGGGAAGAAGGAACGTGCGGCCGTCCCGGCGGGCCTCGACGAGGCTGCCGGCCAGCGTCACCAGGCTCTGGCCCGGCACGTTGTCTGCGACCTTCCACGTGATGTCGAAGATCGAAGCAAGCGTCGCCGCCGCCCCGATGATCGCCGTGCACTCGTTGCGGTTGAGGTGCCGTCGCCGGCGGAGCAGCCTCATGCCGCATGTCCTGCGGGCAGGTGTTGCTCCAGCATGTGCGGACCCTCCCACGAGGCCCTGCCATGGTTCAAGAACCGCCGGCCTGTGTCATGGATACCGCGCGCCGACGTTCGGCTTTCACCCCCGTCCGGCCGCAGCGCGGCGACCCGGGCCAGCACCGGGCGGAACGCAGCATCCTGGCCGTCCGGGCTGATGTCGATGCCTTCGAGCCACACCACTCGCCGTCGTACCACTCGCTGAGGTCCGGCCGGACCCGGACGATCCGGAGCCGGAGTGGACCGTCCGCGTACCGGTAGTCGGACTCGGCGAGCTGGACCACGTCCCCGGCAGCGACGGACACTCGCGGAACGACCGGCACCCGGGCTACCGCCGCCCGCACCGCCTCGACGTGACTATGCGAGCGTGCCGGCGGCTGCGGTCCGGCCCCGGCAGCCAGCGCCGCCCGCCGCGCCCGCAGGATCAGCCGGTTACGGATCTGCGCGGGCGACAGGTCGAAGACGTTCACCGCCAGTACTTCCGCAGGCAGCGCACTATGATCGAGTCGGCCCAGGCCGCCCGGGGGCAGGTGCCGTCGGCGCCGCAGTCCGGGCACTTCCTGGTATGGGGATCCTCGGTGGGGCTCCGCCAGTGCAGTTCGACCAGCCCGTTCGCCTGGGCGAGCGGAACAGGCGTCACGATGCGGTCGTCATCCGGGTCCGGCCGGGCGACCCGGGGCGGCTCACCGCCGGGCAGCGCTTGCTGACCTCGGCCGCGTGGGGACGGCGGTGGGCGGTCCGATCAGCCGGCGGGATCCGTCTGTTTACATTTTAGCGGCGAGCGACGTGGTGGGTGGCCTTGACGCAGCGCGGGTGGTCGTTGCGCATTCAGTTGCTTCGCCCGCCCTCGCGCACCAGCGTGGCGACGATATCCACGTGGTCATCGGCCTACCGCATGGCGATTCAGCGCAGGCCCGGATCAGTCGCGCAAGTCGCATGCTGGCCTGCCAGACGAACTTTGTTCGGCGGCCGTAGCCCGGACAGCACCCACAGCCAGGCGCAGCGGGGACCGGAGCCGGCGGATCGTCGGCTACCACTGGGCGCCAGGACCGGCCGTCTCCCCTCACCGGGGCAGGCGACGAGAGCAGGCGCCGTCGTGGTCGGCACGAAGCAGGCAGCGCCGGCCGCCGGGCATCCGCAGGTCACAGAAGACCCGGTGACGTACGTGCTGGTTGTCCTCTTCCGACACGGTGATCTCCCCCGGGTCGGTCTGCGGCAGCACCAGCAGCCACCGGCTGATCACCCGGGCCAGCCGCTGCGCGGCCGGCAGGTCGGCGGCGGCGACGGGCAGGTGGATGACGTACCGCTGGGTCATGCCTGGTTTCCCCGGTCGGCGCGGGCGCGGGCCTGCTCGGATTGCCAGCGGCGCAGCGCGTCCTTGATCACGGCGGCTTCCCGGCGGCTGGCGGCCAGGGCGGCGTAGACGGTGGCCATGTCGCCGGCGACGCGGTCGAGGAAGTCGTACACGTCGGCCGGTTCCAGGCCGCGGCGTCCGAGCCCGACCGACTTGAAGCGCCGCTCACGCACCTGCCACGGCAGCAGGCTGGTGTACGCCGAGGAGCGGTAGGTCGCTCCCGGTCGCTGGTTGCGGACGCTCATCTGCTGCCTGCCTCTCCCTCGTGGACTGGAAGGGGTGGCCCGTGCGGCCTCCCCGCACGCACGGGCCACCCCGCCCTGCCGCCGCAGCTTCGATCAGCGGTACGACACCAGGGCTTGTGGTCATCCTGTGACGCCACGCAGCATCGAGGCAACGTTCCACGACAGAATTCTTCCCAGATGTATTGACTTTCTTTGCTGCTACCGATAGCTGTTACATGACTAGGTGACGCAGTGTTGCGCGACGGAACCAGGGAGTGTCCGGGTGACCGAGGATGTCGGATCGACCGTGCCGCGCCGGCAACTCGGCCGGCTGCTGCGCCAGTACCGCACCGAGGCGGGAGTGACCCTCGACGCCGCCGCCGAGGCCCTCGAATACAGCCGGCAGAAGATCTGGCGGATCGAATGCGGCATGGGCCCGGTCCGGGTCCTCGACGTCAAGGCGATGTGCGAGCTGTACGGGGTGTCCGCCGAGATGACCGAGGCGATGCGCGGGCTCGCCACGGAGACGAAGTCCAAGGGCTGGTGGCACGCGTACGGGGATGCGGTCCCGAGCTGGTTCGAGCTGTACGTCGGCCTGGAATCCGCCGCCGCGCATCTCAGGCAGTACGAGGAGACGCTGATCCCCGGGCTGCTCCAGACTCGCCAGTACGCCCTCGGACTCGCCCGACTCGACCGCCCTTCGCTCAGCGAGGAGGAGCGCGAACGGGCGGTCGAAGTACGGCGGCAACGCCAAGGACTGCTCACTCGACGGCTACCCCAGCCACCGCAGCTCGACGCGATCCTGTCGGAGGCGGTACTCCGCCGCACCGTCGGTGGCCCCGGCGTGATGATCGGGCAGCTCGGTCAACTCCTGGAGGTCGCCAGCCTGCCCAATGTCAGCGTGCGGGTGCTGCCCTTCGCCGCCGGACCGCATTCCGGCGCGGTCGCCGGCTCCTTCGTCGTCCTCGACTTCCCCGCCACAAAAGGCGGTCGGGCTGCACCGGAGCCGTCAGTCGCCTACAGCGAGTCTCTGACCGGAGCGCTGTACCTCGACAAGCCCGACGAGTTGGCCGCCTACCGGGCCGCCTGGAAGAGCCTCGATGCGCTAGCACTCGATGAGGCACAATCGAGCGACATGATCAAGGGGATCATCGGGGAGCTGCGGCATGACTGACCTGACCGGCGCCGTCTGGCGCAAGAGCACTCGCAGCGGCGGCAACGGCGGCAACTGCGTCGAGGTCGCCACCAACCTGCCGGGCATCGTCGCCGTTCGCGACTCGAAGGACCAGGCCGGTCCCGTCCTCATCTACCAGCCCGCCACGTGGTCTGCCTTCATTTCAGCAGTGGTGGGCGGACCTGCCGCACCCGTGGACTGCGGCTGAAGTGCGGCGTCGCGCGCGGATCGCTATTCGGCGAGCTCCCTCTGACATGCCTGCGCCTGCTCGCGGCACTGCTGAGCGAGACTCTGATCGCCGCCTGACTTCTCCAGATGGCTTGCCAGTTCCTCGAAGTCGTCCCGAGCCATCCGATAGTCCCCGGCGAGGAAACGGAGATCGGCGAGGTCGATCCGGACCGCCAGAACCTGTGGGTCGTCCGCTCCGCGAGCGTCGCGTACCGACTTGAGTGCGCGCTCCAGGACCTCGACGGCCTGCATGAAGCGCTCCTCTTCGGCCAACTCCCGTGCCCGGTCGTGCGACGTCGTCAAATCGTGGTGGCTGCTCGGCGTCAGCGTCGGGCCTGGCCACATGGAAACCGGAGTATCCGTTCGACCCGCCCTGCCGACAGCGGCTGGCCTGTCGTCGAGGAACGGCGCGAGGAGCCGTCCCACCTCGACGGCTGTTGTGGGGCGGTCGGTCGGCTTCTTGCCGAGCAGGCAGTAGATCAGGTGCGCCAGATCATCTGGCACATCGGGCCGGTACTCGCTGACGATGGGAATCGGGGACCGGAGGTGCCGGCGCAGCAGGTCCGGCGCATTCGTGGCTTCGTACGGTGGGCTTCCGGCAAGCATCTCGAAGAGGATGCATCCGAGCGCGTACAGGTCCGCAGCAGGACCGACGGCATCACCTGCGGCTTGCTCCGGCGCGATGTAGGCCGGCGTCCCCAGCGTGTGGCCGGTGGCGGTCAGGCGGGACGCCTCCGCAGGACTGAGTAGGGCGGCGACACCAAAGTCCAAGACCTTGACCGCACCCGAGGGCGTGATCATCAGGTTCTGCGGTTTGAGGTCACGGTGCACCAAGGAGGCAGCGTGAGCGGTGGCGAGCACGGAACTGATCTGGGCGGCGATCGAAGCCGCCTCGCCCACGGCGAGCTGCTCCTGCTCGGCGATGTGGTCGGCCAGCACACAGCCCCGGATGAGCTGCATGACGATGTACAGGTCGTCGCCGTGCTCGCCCAGATCGTGGATGACAGGTACGCCGGGATGGTCGAGCCGCGCCGTGACACGTGCCTCTCGCCGGAACCGCTTCACGGCAGTAGCGCGTTCGCCCTCCGGTACCTCCATCTGACGCAGGAACTTGACCGCCACCGGCCGGTCGAGCCGCTCGTCGTAGCCCGCCCAGACCTGGCCCATTCCGCCGCGTCCGATCGGGTATGTCAGCTCGTACCGGTCACCGATACGGTCCCGCGCCTGCACGTCGCCCCCAATACGTCATACCGGCCTGCGCTGCAGCGGAGGCCGGGCAGTCACATCAGCTGTCGCTGAACCAGCCGGCTGGTGAGGAACGGGCTTGGCGTCCCGTGCCAGAACACGACCAGCTCGTCCCGGGGGCGGGTCGCGGCGACGAAGAGCAGAGACCGGTCCCGTTGGCGCTCGCGCTGGTAACGCTTGGGGTCGCTGTCCCGGTAACGGCTGATCATCTGACGCGGCACAAGCCCGTCCGACACACCAGCGATGATCATGCGCTGGTACTCCAGCCCCTTGAACCGGTGCATCGTCCCGACGTGGATGCCATCCGGCTGCTTCGGCCCGTCCGGTCCGATCTCCACGACCGGCAGGCCCTCCGCCTGCAGACGTGCGATCACGTCGCCGGCCAATTCCTTGGTGGGCACACAGATCGCGACCGAGCCGTTCGTCGGGTTTCCCCATGTCGCCAGTTGGTCGACGATCATGTCGCGCTCCTGCGCCCAGGTCGCCGTCCCACGGAAGGTCGGCCGGCCGCCCCGCAGCAGCGAGCGGTAGCCTGCCAGGTCCTCCTCGCCGCCGTCGAGGTCGTCGTAGACCTCACCGGTCATGATCTGCAACGCGTCGGCAAGGATCTGCCGGGTGGTGCGGTAGCTCAAGGTCAGCCGCGAGGACCGACCGCGGATGTTGACGCCGAGGCTGCTCAGCGTGACGTGGTTGTCGTAGATGCGTTGGTGGGTGTCCCCGGTGAGGAACATGTCGTCGGGGCCATGAGCGACCATGGCACGGAGCATCTTCCAGTGGGCGGCGCTGAGATCCTGCGCCTCGTCGACGACGACGTGGCGGTAGCGCGGGCGGTGGAAGCCGCCGGATGTTTCTCCGGTGGCGCCGGCGGCGGCCGCACGGTCCATCTCCAGGCGTGCTGCCCGCTGGGCCACCTGACGCCAGGTCCAGAGACCACGGCCCTCGAGCCAGGTGGTGAACCGCTCGGTCAGCTGCCAGATCTGGTCCCGTTCGACTCGGTTGAGGCTGCGACCGCGGTTGGGGCGGCGGGCCTTGAAGTAGTCGGTGCGGGAGTTGAGCACCTGGCCGAGGATGACCTGGGTCCACTCCGCGGACAGGAACTCCGCGTCCCAGCCGGATTCGCCTGTCTCGACGAGGAACTCGGCCCATAGCTCGGGGACCTTGTTGTCGTCGACGACCCGCCGGCTGCCACCTGCCTTCGCCTCGGCCACGACCCGGCTGGCGAGCCGGTCGATGTTGACGATGTCGACGCGCGACACGAGCTCCTGGCCACCGAGGGCCATCAGGCGGGTCCGCAGGTCGGCGGCGAGGTTGCGGTTGAAGGTGGTGAGCAGGATGGGCTTGTCGGCCCCCGGGGGTAGCTGCCGGGCGAGGTGCGCCACCCGGTGCAGGGCGACGATGGTCTTTCCGGTGCCGGGCCCTCCGCCGACACGAGCAGGGCCGTTGTATTTCTTCTCCACCAACTTCCGCTGCGTCGGGTGGAGGAAGATTTGCCACCGCTCGAATGCCTCGCCAAGCATCGCCTGCAGCGCCTCGTCGTCGGAGGTCACCTGGGTGGCGGGCCGCTCCACGGCAGCTTCGAAGTCCTCCGGGTCGACCGGCTCGTCGGCGCGGACCGGGTCGGTGACCTGCTGGAGCACCTCGTCGTACGGGGTGCCGTCGAAGAGCGCGAAGAGCACGTCGGTGGTGAGCTGCGGCGCCCGGTCAAGCAGTTCCAGCAGCTCGGCTTCGGTGGTGAGGTTCCGGATCTGGGGTAGCAGCGGCTCGGACACGCCGAGCTCCAGGAGTTGCGCGTCGGTGTACGTGTCGAAGAGCGGCTTCTGCGTGGGCTCCGGCTCGGCTTCGGGCGGGACCACCCGGCCGATGATGCTGTCGCCGACTGGCGCCAGGTCGACGACCTCGATGCCACCGGTGATCCGGTTGATCCGGTAGGCGTAGCGGGTGAGGTCGTCGTACACCTCGCCGCGGTGCTTGACCGCGACGAGCAGGTAGTCGCGTTCGGCGATGTGCAGCAGCAGGGCACGGTAGTCCTTGTTCACCCGCGCGGACATCAGCCGGGAGTCGCCGTTGAGCGACTTGAGGTTCAGCCCCGGGTTTTCCGGGTTGTGCCGGAACTTGTGCATGAACTCGTACACCGCGCCGATGTCGGCGCGGGTGAGCTTCATGACCTCCTTGTCGGCGCGGTCCAGCATCCGCAGGGTTGTTGCTTCGGTGCTCATCGACGTTCTCCCCCGCTCGTCGCCCTGATTTCCGCGGCCAATTCGTCAACTGACCACTGCCGAGCGGTACGGGCGTGCCAGCCCGCCTCCGCGTACGCCCGGTCGCGGTCCTCCGTCTCCGGATCGTCGGAGGGACCGGTGAGCACGATGGCGATCCGCCGGTCGGGCCAGGCCAGCTCGGCCTGCCAGCCCTGGTCGCCCAGCTCGTAGCCGACGACCGGTGCGGGCAGATCCTGCCGGGCCAGCTGCTGGACGAGATGGTCCAGAGTGTCTTCGGTCGGGTCCAGGTAACGCAGGACGTCCCGCCACGGCGACTCCTTGCCGAGCGTCTCGGGCTCGGCGGCCACCGGCTGCGCCACGACGCCGAGCCACGTCGCCGTCTCCTCGTCGAGCGGCAGTGCGCGTTGAGTCAGCACGAGCCCGGTGCCCTCGGTGACCGCCATCGAGGCCGGCTCGAAGGCGTCAAGAGTAGACACGGCGAGCTGACCTGCGTCGCCGCCACCATTGCCGAGGAATTGGATGACGTTGCCCCAGGCCAGCCACGCGGCCCAGCGTTCCTTGTGGCCCGCATCGGCCACGGCAGCCGGCAGGTCGTCCAGGACGGCCAGCGCCGACCACGTCGGCAGAGGCTTGCTTCGCCCGTCGACGACCATAGCCACCGGGCAGTCGGCGTGGTCCCGAGCGCGAGCGATCATGATTTTTCCTGCAGTCGGCCTGGGCAAGGGCTCTCCGCGCAGTGCAGCCAACAGCCGCTCTGCCACACCGCTGGAGTCGGTGGCGGTATTGTCCCGAGCCTGCTTGAGCATGCCTGCCAAGGTTGCTTCCGCACGACGCTGCCAACGGGTGAGGTCGGGATTCGCGAGGAATCGCATCAGCTGCTCGATCGGATTGACCCAGATGGTCTCCTCGAGCTCATCCGGGTCGGCGCCGGGGAGGAACTGCCGATATCTCTCCCGGGCAGCCTGCTTACTGACCCCGCCGTACGGGGCCCACTGCCCCAGCCCGTCCGCGCTACCCCAGGTCTTGATGTCGTCCCAGGTGGCGGCGAAGACCAGATAACCGTGCGCCCGCAGCCGGGCCCGCTTCTCCGCGTCGTCCGCGAGCCGGTTGTACTGGGACGAGGCGTGGTACTTGAATCCGTCGAGGTAGACAGCCACCTCGGGCGACGGGGCGTCAAGGCGCTTGAAGTGGACGTCGGGACGAGTGCCTCTAACGGTGTTCTGCAGCTTCATCTGCCAGTGGGTGACGCTTTGACCGTTGTCCCGGACGAACCGCAGGTCGGCGATGCGGGCACCGTCGTGGTCGGTTCGCCGATCGATTCTCAGGCCCGAGCCGGGTGTCTCGCCAAGGGCCAGCAGTTTGGTGAGGAAACGCATCTCCAACTCGCTCTCCACCTGGTGGATCAGCGAGATCTCGTCCGTGCGAGTGCCCTCCTCGACGTCCCAGTTGTCGAGGAGCTTGTCCAGCATGCCCAACGCCTCGTCGCGGCTCATCAGGGCGAAGTGCTCGTTACGCGCGTGCCGCAGGAGGCAGCGGTGACACACCGCCCTACCTTCGTGCCGGCAGACACAGTCGGCGATCCGCTGCCGCGCCAGTTCCAGGATGGCGCGGAACTCCTCCGGCTTGGCGAGGCGGTGCAGATAGCCGGTGCCCTGCGGCTGAGTGTCGAAGACGACCACGAAGTTGCGCGTCCCGTCACTCTGCCCGTCCGGCATGGTGGCCGACACGGCCTGCAGGTGCGCGGGGTCGCCGCCGTACTGTGCGGCGATACCGAGGCGGATGGCGGCGGCGAACGACGCGACGCGCTCCTGTACCACGGCGGTCGCGGCGGGGATCAGGATGCGCAGCGCCTCGGTTTCCAGTTCGTGGGCCAGGATCAGGTCGACATGGGCGTCCGGGGCAGCCGGCGAGCGCCGGTAGGGACACCACGGCCGGTGGTGCTCGGCTCCCTTGGCGACGGTCGACCCGGAGGTCTCCGCGGCGAGTTGTTGGCTCACGGCGGGAACGCCGTCGACCGTGGTGCCCCCGCAGGAGGTGCAGGTGTGGAACCGGTTGATCCGCACCTCCTCGCCAGCGAAGAGTTCAGCCGCCCGGTCGTAGCGCTGGGCGCCCAGGTTGAAATGACGGATCATCGCGTGCCGGCTGTAGTCGACACCGAAGGTGTCATGGGCGTGCCGCCAGGACGAATCGACCCTAGCCGGGTCGACGTCGACGGCGACGGTGGTGGCGTAGAAACGCCGGTCCCGGTCGTCACTGTCGTCGCGGATGCGGGCGTCGTCGCGCTTGTCGCGGCTGAGCACCCGGGTCGGTTGGAGAACCTGGAACAGCCGTCCGTGGTCGGCGATGCCCGGGTCCAAACAACGCGGGCAGGCGCTGGTGTCCTCCTTCGCCAGGTGGGTACGGACGTAGCCGCACTGGGCACAGATCCGCCACTGCTCGTACGCCGGACGGTCCACCGGGCCGACGTCGAGCCCCGAGATCTCGTGTTTGTAGCCGCGCACGTAGTAGCTGTTGCCGGGGGCGATCTCGACGAGCGCCTGGCGAGCGGGGCGCGCGTACTCGCGGAGTTCGCTGTGGAACCGCCGGTCGCCGTCGGCCTTGTCCTCCCAGGTCAGGGTGGCTTCCAGGTCGGTCCGGTTGTCGATGAGCGCGTAGTTCGGCAGCAGACCGAACTCGACCAGGGTGCTGTGGGCGGCAGCCCCGCTGACCTCGCGCAGCCGGCGACGGACCGCACCCTCCTCCGCCTTCAGCATCTTGATCTCGCGGGCGTGGTCCGGGTCGCTGGGCACCAGCGTGCTCCGGGCGGTGGCGAGTTCCTGCATTCGACGGCGCAGGTCGGCCAGCCGAGACTCCCAGACCTCGTCGGCTTCCTTGACCCGGTGGACGATGCCGTCCACCGCGAACTCACGCAGCTGATCGGCGGCGGCCCGCAGGACCTTGTCGCCGAAGAGGGTCAGGAACTCCTCCACCAGCCGGCCACCGTCGCGACGACCAGCCTCGGCGAGGCCGGTCAGCCAACCGGTCGGACCGAACAGCACGTGCGCCCGCCGTGGCATCGGCAACACTCCGGCCAGGCGCCCACGGGCGGCCAGGTCAATCAGGTGGGCGAGGTACTGGCGGCGCAGGATCTCCACGGCGGACAGGAAGCAGCCGGGCGGGACGATCTGGCCGGCGATCATGTCGCGCGGATCGGTGAGGTAGTAGCGGTCGCGCTCGGTTCGCCCGACCAGGGTCAGCACCAGCGCGTTGCCGCTCTTGCGGCCGGCGCGACCCGCCCGCTGAACGTAGTTGGCCGGGCCATGCGGGAGCGACGCCAGAACCACCGCCGACAGGGCGCCGATGTCGATGCCCATCTCCAGGGTGGGCGTACAGGAGAGCACGTTCGGGTCGGTGTAGCGCTCGCCGTCGCGGAACTGCTTCTCCACCGTCTCCCGCTGGGCGCGGGTGAGCATGCCGGTGTGTTCGCCGGTGACCACCCGGAACACCGGGCTGTCCAGGTAGAGCCGCCGGTAGTAGTCGTCGGCAGCGGTGTCATCGTGGACGGCCTGCAGTTGGCCTCGGCAGCGGTACTGGCGGCACGGCTGGCCAATCCAGTCGGCAACTCGGTCGGGATGCTCCGTCTGCTCCCAGTGGCAGGTGTCGCAGCCGACCCCGGCCGCCGCAGCGGACGCGTCGTCGAGCCGGGTCACCCGTAGGTGGCCGGGCATCAGCCCGTACACCGTGTTGCCGTCCTCGGTGTCGCCGGCGGCGACCACGTCGGCGGCGGCAAGGGCCGGCAGCAGCCGGGTGAGGAAGCCGGCCGCCTCGCCGTGGTCGAGGCCGAGGCAGCGCGACGTCCAGTCCTGGTACCAGTTGCCGCGCGCGGTGATCACGTCGAACTCCGAGCGGGACTTCGGCGTCGCGAGCAGGAACGCGGGCGCGGACAGCCCCTTCGGGAACGCGGGCATGCCGGCGGGGCGACCGCCCCAGACCTGCCATCGGGTGCCACCGCGCTTCAGGTACGGCACCAGCCACTCGTGGTAAACGGCACCGCGGGTACGCAGTCGTTCCAGCAGGCCGCGGAGGAAGGCAAGGTAGCGGGCGTCGTCCGGCGGCGTTCCGTCGAGGTGGCCGGGCCCGGTCAGATGGACGTCCCGGCAGATCGCGGCAGCTCCGGCGGGGTCGTCGAGGGCTACCTCGACGGCGACGCTGCGGGTCAACTCCAGGGTGCGGCCCTGGCGGGAACGCAGACCGGTTTCCATCACGGTGGCGAAGACGAGCCGCTCGCTGATCAGCTCCCAGGTCTCCCGGCTGCCGTTGTGCTCACCGGCGAGCAGGCTGTCGACACCGGGCTGGTCGTGCAGGTCCGGCGGCACGACGGTGGAAAGGATCTCCGGCTGCGCCGCCGCCTCGATCATCTTGGCGAAAAGGTCGTCGAGCCCGATCGACTCCCCCGACGTCAGTCGGCTGGCGAGCAGGGAGCGCAGCGAGAACGAGTAGGACCGGTTGGCGACGAAACCGGCGCGGTGTGCGGCGTCCTGGACCGAGTCGTTGAAGAGCAGCGTCTTCTTCTCGGCCTCGTCGAGCTCCCCACCGGTGAAGAGCTGAGTGATCGCCACCGAGGCGAGGGTCGCCAGGCCGGCGCCGAGGAAGCGGACGCCGTGGTCCAACTCGCAGGACGGGCAGCGGTCCTTCTCGGCACCATCGATGTCGAGAACGTCGCCGAGCACGACGATCGCGTCGTCGGTGGGCTTGCGGTCGCGCTGCTCGTCGAAGGGGCGCACCCGACGGCCGTACTCCAGAACCAGCAGGCCACGGGAGCGCTGGCGTACCTCGTCCCCGGTTGCGGCGATCAACGCGCGGACCCTGCGCTTGTCCCGACCGACGCTGGCTCGGTAGATCTTGTCGGGGTCGGTCTCCAGCTCCTGCGGGTCCTTCTCCGGCGACAACGCCATCCAGCCGGAGCGGCCGCAGTGCCGGCAGTAGATGGCCGGCAACCGTGGGTAGCGGTTGTCGGCCACGACCACGTCGGCGTCGGCGGCGTACGGGTCCAATTCACGCGGCGCTTCGCCGTACCAGCCGAATGCGGCCTGGTGGGAGGTGCCGCGCAGCAGGCGGGAGACCGCGCGTACCCACAGGTGGGTTTCGATGTTGAGCAGCGGGCGGCCGGGAGCTTCCGGGTTCTGCGCGACGGAAAGCAGACCGACGAACCGGGCGAGAGCCTTCGCCGTGATCTCGTGCGGAGTCTTCATCACGCTGCCCCAGCCGGTGGCGTTCTTGCGGGGCAGCACGTCGATGATCTCGTCGAGGGTGCACGGCCTGGCCTGGAGCGAGTCGAGCACCGCCTTCGTCAACGGATGTTGACGAAGCAGATCACCAAGGCGCGTCGGGGCGTCGAGACAGCGCTCGCCGACGACCAACTCGGCGACCTTGGCCATCATCGCCTCGGGGTCGCGGTCGTCGACGGCCGCGAGCTGCTCCGGGGTAGGCAGCGGCAGGCTGAAGTCCTGGCGGGCGATGAACTCCCCGGCCTCGTACCGGTCCTCCCCCACCAGCGATCCGGGGTCGAAGGGGATGCCGAAGACCTGCTCGGCGACCTCACGGATCGCGGTACGACCGTCCCGGCCACCGCCCTCACCGAGCGTGGCGGAGGTTGCCACCGGGCAGATCGGCCCGAGGGGCCGCTCCGGCTCGTCGAGGTCGAGCGCGGCGGCGAGCCGGCGCAGCAACATCGCCACGTCGGTGCCCTGCGCGCCGTCGTAGGTATGGAATTCGTCCAGCACCACGTACGCCGGCTCAGCGCCCTCCCAGAGCGGCAGGTCGTCGGCGCGCTGGAGCAGCAGGTCCAGCATCTTGTAGTTGGTGATCAGGATGTCCGGAGGGGTACGGCGCATCTCCGACCGCTTGGTGAAGACGTGCGGGTACTCGATGGCCGCGACGTCGCCGATGTAGAGACCGGCGGTCACCTGGCTGAGTGCCGGGTCGGACAGCAGCTCGTTGATCCGCTGCGTCTGGTCGGTCGCGAGGGCGTTCATCGGGTAGAGCAGGATCGCCTTGACCCCGGCCTTCCCCTGCTGCCTCTGCCGCCGACAGTGGTCGAGCACCGGGATCAGGAACGACTCCGTCTTGCCCGACCCGGTGCCGGTGGTGATCAGCGTCGGCTCGGCCGCCTTGCCCTTCGTCGACAGTCGGGCGAATGCGTTCGCCTGGTGCAGGTAGGGGGTGAAGTCCGCTGGCGCCCAGTCCAGGCTCGCGCGCCAGTTCCCCGCCGCCGGGCGGAAGGGGGTGCGGATCCGCAGGTACGGGCCACGGAAGATGCCCTGTTCCGGGTGCGAGAGGAAACCCTCCAGACCCTGGCGTACGCCGTCCTCGGTCAGGCCGAAGGTGGTGGTCAGGTACTGGGTGAGGGTCCGACGCAGCGTGTCGGCGGCGATCGTCGGTCTCATGAGCGGATCACCGCCGCATGCTACTTCACCCCTTACCGGCTCTGAGCTGCCCGACAGCCTGGAGCACGTATGAGTCAGATTCGCGACACCGCGCGGTGTCGATCATCACCTACGCTGCGACGACCTGAGTCCGAGCGATGGGCATGCGGGCCGATAACGCAGACGACGCACGGGCATGTCTACCCTCACCGCCCTCAGCCTCGACCTGGAGCAGAAGCGATGTCGAACAGTTCGTCTCGTCCACGGCGAAAGCACCTACTCGACGGCCGCCGGGTCCGCATCTCCGACCTCATCGACGCCGGCCTACTGAAGCCCGGAGACGAGTTGTTCTTCCAGCAGCGCATCGGGGAGGATCCGCACCAGGCCATGGTCACCGATCGAGCGCGCCTCCGGCTGCCCGACGGTCGCGAGTTCACGACTCCCTCCCGGGCCGGAGCAACCGTAGCCGGACGGCGAGCGGTGGCCGGGTGGTCGGCCTGGCAGGTGGGACGCAACGGTCCAACCCTGCACCGCCTACGGCTGGAGTTGCTGCAGGACGTCGCCAATGAGGTCGGCGCGGACCAGGACACGTCCGAGGAAGAGGCTGAGGTCGTTCGCCACCGCTTCGCGACGCTGGAAGCGGCACGGGCAGCGGCCGAATCCGGGCAACCTCGGTCGTTCACCGTTCGAGAGTTCATCGGACTGTGGGGCCTGGAGGACCGCGACCGAATGGCTACTACACAGATCGAGGCTGACCTGGCGAATCATGGCCTGACCACCAGTCCCGATTTCCGGGCCGTCAGTCTCGACCGGATCATCCGGGTCGTCATGCTGCCCGAGCAGAAGGAGAGCGAAGGTGAGGCCGGTGAAACCGGTGCCGCCGCCGAGGCAACTGCCAGTGAGCTGAGCGAAGAGGGCGTCGACATCGGCCTGACGCTCGAGAATCTGTTCCCGCACAGGATGTCACTGGTCTCGGTGCCACCCTCGGCGACCTTCGAAGAGGCGATCACCGCCATGCAGATCAACGACTACTCGCAAGTTGCCGTCCTGGCAAATTCCCACCAGATCTACGGCTCGGTGTCGTGGGAGTCGATTGCCGCCGCGAAGCATCGGAACCCGACCGCCACCTTCAGCGACGCGATCGACCGGCGGGCGCGCGATCGGGTCTTCGACTACGACACGCGACTGCTGGACGTGCTGGGCACGCTGCAACAGCACGGCTTCATCTTCGTTCGCGACGACCAGCGGAAGATCAGCGGGATCGTCACAGCTGCAGACGTGGTTCGCAAGTACGACGAGACGGCAACGCCGTTCTTCCTCATCGGCGAAATCGACCAGGAACTACGACAACTCATCGTGAACAGCTTCGACGAGGAGACGGTCAAGCAGGCGTGCCTAGATGCGAAGCTCTCCTTCAAATCCCTCGACACGATGTCGATCGGGCAGTACCAGGCCGTCCTCAACAATGCCGCTTGTTGGGCGCAGCTCGGCTGGCCGTTGGACCGGGGGCTGTTCATCCAGCGGCTGGACGAGCTACGTAAAGTGCGTAACAAAGTCATGCACTTCAACCCGGACCCCGTGCGGGCCACAGAGGTGGCGAAGCTGCGAAACTTCCTTGGTCTGATTCGGCTCTACATCGGCTCATGACCCGCGATTGATCCCCGAGCGGGCAGATTCTTCCCGCGCGTCAACCCCCGAACGAGATTCCTCCGTGAACGTCACGGGCCTGTACGACGGGCCCGGCGACATCGCCGGACACGGTGTTCGTCACGTTGCCCGCGTGGTTCGCCACGACGGCCCGGACCTGGGCGTAGCGGGCGCGGAACTCCGCATCGAAGGCGGGGTCGCGCTCCGCCTCCTGCTCGAGGAGGGTGGCGAGACGACGAGCGGTGTCCGGTGCGGGTGGGTGCCGGCCGACTTCGACCAGTCCCTGCACGGCGGCCTCGCCGCGAAAGCGACGCCGGAGGAACTCGGTCAGGTCAGTCACGGCCGACCGGGCGCCCTCGGCGAGATTGGTGGTCGCCCAGGCGACAAGCGTGGTCGCCGCCGTGAGCATGAGCGGGTCGTCCACTACGCACCTCCAGTTTCGCCACGACCGTCGGCATCCGACCAGATCCACATCGATTCAGCTAGCTCGATGTTACTATCCGCAGCTAAGCCACTACTCCACAGGAGGTTGTCGTGAGCGCACGCCGGTGGGAAGCGGACCCCTCCGCCCAGCTCAGTCGCCGCTGGGGCAAGTCGTCGCACGAGCTGGGCAACACCTCCGGAGACGGCAGTTGCCCCGACATCTGGGAGCTCAGCAACGGCGATGTGGCGGTGATCGGGCAGGATCTGACCGACAGCTACCGAGATCAGCTTCCCGACGGAGTCTCCGTGGATCCCGGCGAACGGCTTATCATCATCCCTCGATCGACCATGATCGCGGCGAAGGTGGACATCCCTGATGCGTGAACTCCTCGGCGGAGACCCTGGTGAACTGCTGGCCCTCGACGCCTACTGGGCCGATTTCGAGCAGCGGTTCTGGAAGACCGGGCCGCCAGGGTTCTGGAAGCTGGAACGGCAGCAGACGTTCCAGGAGCCGAATGACGAGGGCTGGCAGGCGTTCGCCGGCGGCCGGTGGCAGGACTCGCTGCGGATCCTGGAAGCGCGACGTCCCGAGTTCGAGGGCTACTACCGACGCATCGCCGACAGCGGGTTCGCCACGCGGCGCGTACGCGTGGTCCAAGAGCCGCTTACTCCGTACCTGCAGTGGGAGCTGCACGTGCTGCGGTTGCGGCACGTGTACGGCGGCCTGACCCGGGTCGTGGGGCCGGACCGGATCGCCGGAGCGGAGATGGGCGGGCCGCTGCCGGAGATCTACACCCTCGGCACCGACGTGATGTACGAGGCGGTCTACGACGCCAACGGCGTGCTGGAAGCCGCCCGGCGCTGGCGCGACCCGGCGGTGGTGGCCGGGTGTCAGGAGTTCATCGAGTCGCTCTACCACGATGGTGAACCCCTGGACGAGTACTTCGCGCGCGCGGTGGCACCACTGGAGCCTCCGCACCTGGACTGACCGATGGTCGGCAGTGACGACGACCGTCGACCGGAGCAGGTCAACCGGTCCACGGTGTCCGGATCCGCCGACCTCGTGCAGGCCCGCGACGTGTACGGCGGGGTCCACTTCCACTCTGGAGGTTCCTCCCCCGCCCATCCGCCGCCCCGCCAGCTGCCCGGCGACGTACCCGGCTTCGTCAACCGGGTCGAGGAGCTGGGCTCGCTGAACCGCCTTCTCGTCGACGAGGCCGTCCGCGCCACCCTCATCGTCATCTGCGGCACAGCCGGCGTGGGCAAGACCGCGCTGGCTCTGCGGTGGGCGCACGCCGTACGCGAGCGGTTTCCCGACGGGCAGCTGCACGCGAACCTCCGAGGCTACGACCCGGGGCAGCCCAGCCGACCGGAGCAGGTGCTCGACCGGTTCCTGCGGGCGCTCGGAGTGCCGCCGTCCGCAGTCCCCGCCGATCTGGAGGATCGCGCTGCGCTGTACCGCTCCCGGCTGGCCGACCGGCGGGTCCTGGTGCTGCTGGACAACGCCGCCACCGTCCGGCAGGTACGTCCGCTGCTGCCGGGCACAAGCAGTTGCCTGGTAATCGTCACCAGCCGGAGCTTGCTGTCCGGTCTCGTCAGTCGCGACGGTGGCCGCCGCCTGACGCTGCGGATGTTGTCCGAGGACGACGCGGTGACGCTGCTGCGGGACGTGACCGCGGACTACCGCAGCGGCGACGATCCGCAGGAGTTGGCCGAACTGGCCCGGCTGTGCGCGCGGCTGCCGCTGGCGCTGCGCATCGCGGCCGAACGGGCGGCGAGCCGACCGTTCATGCCGCTGGGCGAGCTGATCCAGGACCTGCGGGACGAGTCGGCGCTCTGGGACGCCCTCACCGCGGAGGAGGGCGAGGAGGCCGACGCCGTACGCACGGTCTTCGCCTGGTCCTATCGGGCGCTGGACACCTCGGCGGCCCGGCTCTTCCGGCTGCTCGGCCTGCATCCCGGCCCGGATGTCGGCGTGCCGGCCGCCGCCGCGCTCGCCGGCGTGCCGGTCGGGCAGGTCCGGCAGCCACTCGACGCGTTGGTGCGCGCCCACCTGCTGGAGGAGAGTGCGCCAGGCCGCTACCAACTGCACGACCTGTTGCGCGCGTACGCGGTGGATCAGGCGAGGCATCTGGAAAGTGAGGAGAGCCGCCGGGCGGCGCTGAGCCGGGTCGTCCGCTTCTACCTGCACACGGCAGACGCCGCGCTGGGCCGTACCCTGCCGTTCTACCGGACGGTCCCGCTGGACCCACCACCCGACCTCACACCGCTGACTTTCGCCACGGCCGGCGAGGCCGACACCTGGTTCACGGTTGAGCAGGACAATCTCGTCGCCGCCACCCGCGCCGCCGCCGAGACCGGCTCGCCCCGGGTGGCCTGGCACCTGGCGGTCCTGCTGCGTAGCGTCTTCATGCACCGCAACGTCTTCGACGCATGGTTCGCCACCGGCCGGATCGGTCTGGCAGCGGCGCGGTCGCTCGGCGATCGGCGGGCGGAAGCCGAGGCGCTGGAGAGTCTCGGGAAGGCGCACTTCCAGGCTCGCCAATTGGTGGAGGCAGAGGAGCACCACCAGGCTGCCCTGGCGATCCGGCGGGAGATCGGCGACGAGCATGGCACGGGGGTGTCGATCAACGCACTGGGGGCTGCTGGCCCTGCGGCATCGGCGGCTCGCCGATGCGCTCGGGTACTTCGGCGAGAGCCTGGCGATCTTCACCCGTCGCGATGACCGGCGGTGGCGGGCGCTGCTGTTGAGCAATCTCGCGGAGACCCGGTACGAGTTGGGTGACCTGGCCGAGGCGGTGCCGCTGTTGGAGCAGGCGTTGGCGGTGCAACGGGCCATCGACGACCGGGGGCAGGAGGGCAACTCGCTGTTCTTCCTCAGCATGACACTGCGCGAGCTTGGCCGTACCGGCGAGGCGCTGGCCGCGATCGAGGCGGCGCTCGCGATCGCCGAGGATGGCAGCCCGGTGTGGTTGGCGCACTGGTTGGTCGAGTACGCCCGGGTGCAGCGCGCCCTGGGCCGGCCGGACGCAGCGCTGGAGGCGGCACATCGGGCGGCTACTATTCAGCGCCGGCTGGGTGACCGGAGCCGGGAGGCGATGGCGCTGGACGAGACCGGCGCGACGTACCGGGGGTTGGGGCGGCCGGAGGAGTCGGTCGCCTTCCACCGGCGGGCCGCCGCGGTCCACCGGCAGCTCGGTGACGGCTGGCAGCTCGCGCTGGCCCTGGATCACCTGGCGACTGCACTGGCCGAGAGTGGTCAGGTCGAGGAGGCGAACCGCTGCTGGCACGAGGCGAGCATGATCTTGGCGCGGTTTCCCGACCCACGGGCGGGACGACTGCGAGCAAGGGTGACACCAGCGTGAGCCCGGCCACGGTGAGGACCGATCGCGAACCGATCGCCAAGCGCTTTCCGCGTCTGGGCGATTTCTCGAGGGCCACTGGCAGGGTGTCCACGGCCGGCATTGACAACAACCGCGTCCCGGGCCCGACCGACACGCGCATCGAGGCGCTGGTCGTGCTGCCACCCGACACGCCCGCTACAACCATCAAGGCGTACGAATGGCAGCCGGCACCGCCCAATCGGGACGCACTGCTGAGCGCCGAGTTGCGCCCGTTCCTGCCCTACGCCGGTGACTGGCGGATCAGTGAGCGGTACACCGAGGACGTGCGGACCACGCACTACAACGGCACCGTCTCCCTGGATGCCACCAGCGGCACGGTCTATCTACGCGTGATCGACAGTTGAGCGCCCTGCTGTAGCGAGGCTCGCCTCGGGTCAGCAGAAGTGCGCCGATGTCGTCGGCCCGCTCTCGGAAACCGGTGCGACTACGGGCAGCAACGGGACACCCACGTGTCACCCGACAGTGCCATCATGTCCCAGTCATCGCAGTCGAATGGAGAACCTCGATGAGTACTGTCACCGACCCGCTCGTCGACGGCACAACCCCGATGAGCGCGTACGAAGGGCAGGTGTGGGACAGGCTCAACGAGCACTGGCAGCGCCGCAACAACCGCCGTAGTCTCCCGAACTGGGCGAGCGCTGCGCTCGATCGCTCCGGTGACGTCGCGCGACAAGCCGCGAGCCGGGCCAGCAGGGCTGTACCGGAGGCGATCAAGGAGCCGGTCCGTCGCGGGAGCGACGCGGTTGCCAGCATGGCCCTGCGACCGGCGGCCGAAGCCGCGGCAGCGTTACTGGAACTGGTCAACGCCTGGGCCCTGGAGCTCAATGACCCGAGAGGCGTCGAAAAGGTCGCGCGCAAGCGTGGCCTCGAACTCGGCAGTTTCGCTGAGCTGCGGCAGCAGGACCTCAGGGTGTGCGACCGGCTCCTGACCCGCAACACACTGAAGTGGCGGACCGCCGGCGCGGTCGAGGGTGGCGCCATGGGTCTGCTCGCCATGGTCCCCGTCGCCGGGATTCCCGCCGCGATTACCGCGGACATCCTCGTCATTCAGGTCCTGAGCGCGTCGATCGCGTCGCGCATCGCGTACTCCTACGGCTACGACGCTAAAGATCCCGCCGAGCAGCTCTTCATCGAACGCCTGGTACACCGGTCCTTCATGGCACAGGCAGCCAAGGTGGGGCCGCTACGCGAGACCGCACGAGCCGCCAGCGCGATCAAGGGACGTGTGAGATGGTCAGACAAGCTCCGCGCGGACCATCGCCTCGTGGCCGCTATTGAGAAGCTGCTGCAGCACACGGGTCCGGCCGGTGCCAAGGTTCCAGTGCAGAACGTCGCCAAGGTCGTGCCATTCGTGGGTGTCCTCATCGGTGCCGGGATGAATTCCGCAGTGCTCGGCAGCGTGGCCGCCGACGCTCAGCGGTACTGCCAGACCCGATTCCTGTGCGACAAGTATGGGCTGCCGCTGCCGGCCGCATTGGCCAGCTACCGGGAAGACGCCGGCCCTGAGGCCGACGCCACGTAACTGTTCGGGCGGCAGCCGGCGGCCGCTGGCCGCCAGCTCGCCGCAGGCGGAGCCGGTGGCCGAGCTGCGGCGGCGCGGCCACGAGGTGCACCGCGACGACGAGCTGATCAACGTGCTCGACGGCCACAGCTTCAGCCCGCTGGCCGGCTGACCCGACTCCCCCATCCCGACCGCCGGCTCCGGCCGACCCGAAAAACATGCAGGACGCCCATTGGTACGCCGACAATCGTCGCATGGGAATTGCGCGTACATGACTGTTGTCGGGACGGTCTTGTATGGTCAGACGCGTATCGCTATTGATGCGGTGGAGCCGCCGGAGAATCGCCGAATGGCAACGGTTCCACGTTTCAGCGATGGCGTCAAGATGTAACACCGTGCAACACGGAGAGGGGTGGCGGATGGCCGACGACATGGGATCGACAGTGCCGCGACGGCAGCTCGGGCGGGCGCTGCGCGAGCTGCGCACCGAGGCCCGGATGACCCTCGACGGCGCGGCGGAAGCGCTGCAGTGCAGCCGGCAGAAGATGTGGCGCATCGAGACCGGCCTCGGCGCGGTACGCGCCGTCGACGCCAAGGCCATGTGTGAGCTGTACGGGGCGACCGCCGAGCTGACCGGCGCGCTCACCGCCCTGGCCAACGAGACCAAGGCCAAGGGCTGGTGGCACTCGTACGGCGACGCCATCCCCGACTGGTTCGAGCTGTACGTCGGCCTGGAATCCGCCGCGTCCTTTATCCGCCGCTTCGACGAAGCACTGATCCCTGGAATGCTCCAATCGCGCGCCTACGCCTTGGCCGTCTATCAGCATCGACACGAGGTGACAGAAGAAGAGCGTGAGCGCCTGGTCGAGGTACGCCTACAACGGCAGACTCTTCTTCACCGGAGGCTGCCCCGGGCACCCAAACTAGAGGTGATCCTGGCCGAGGCAGCGCTGCTCCGCACGGTCGGCGATGCAGCGACCATGGTCGGCCAGCTTCGTCACCTGCTGGAGGTCGGGGAGCTACCCAACGTCTCTGTCCGGGTGCTTCCGTTGACCGCCGGGATCCATCGAGGCGCGGAGGCGGGGACCTTCGTCATTCTCGACTTCCCACCCGCCAAGCGGACCACCACCGAGCCGTCTGTGGTCTACTGCGAGTCATGGACCGGGGCGCTCTACCTGGATCGGCCGGAGGAGTACGCAGCCTACGAACAGGTGTGGGCGAGCCTCGATGACCTGACGCTCGATGAGGCACAATCGAGGCAGCTCATCAACAAGATCATCGTGGAGGTCCACCGTGGCTGACTTGGCTGGCGCCCAGTGGCGCAAGAGCACCCGCAGCGGCAGCAACGGCGGCGACTGCGTGGAGGTCGCCGACAACCTGCCGGGACTCGTAGCCGTACGCGACAGCAAGGACCCGGCTGGCCCCGCCCTCACCTTCTCCCCCGCCGCTTGGGCAAGGTTCGTCCGGGCGACAAAGCGTTGGGTCTGACCCCCGCGTCGCAAGGGAGCGCGCCCGAGCAACCACAGGGGCGCGCTCCCGCGTC
Organism: Micromonospora sp. NPDC023814; assembly: GCF_040639595.1. NCBI lineage: Bacteria > Bacillati > Actinomycetota > Actinomycetes > Micromonosporales > Micromonosporaceae > Micromonospora > Micromonospora sp. NPDC023814. The sequence goes on along the minus strand of NZ_JBFAAF010000058.1, from coordinate 19,759 downwards.
TGAAGCAGACTCCGATATGCAACCGCAAAGAACAGCTCCGCGCCCTGCCGTTTCCCGGAGTTTACTTGTTCACACTCTGCCAGAAGCGACGGATGACGGCGAGTGCAATGAGCGCCATGACGGCGTAGCCCACAGGCTCCCCAGCGCTGCCAAATAGCTTCTCGGTGGTCCAGAAAAGACACCCGAGCAGCACCATCAGGACGAACAGCGCGATGAGGCACCCACCCAGATCGAGACCCTTGCCGTTCATCAATCCTTGCCAATCATAGAGGGATAGTGGGCTACGACGGCTGCCAGCCCGCGTCGATCGCATCCTGAAGCCGCTTACTGAACACGGCATGCGCCTGCCGATACTCGTTCTCCCGATCCGCCTTGTAGAACGGCGCTACGTACCCCACCGGCACCGGATTCCGCACTGGATCGTCGAGGTACGCCATCAACTGATCATAATTCTCCTTTTTCTGCCCGAAACCGAAAGCGAATGACTCGGCCGCGATCCTACGCCCATTACCATCGAACCACATTTGGTCCTCGCGTTCGACAAGGATCGGGTAGCGCGAGCGAAGGATTGCAACTAGCTCGTCAACCCCCATGCCCAACCACAAAGAGGTGAGAACGTCGATCTCAACGAGACAAGCCCGTCGTGCGAATTCACTCCTGAGAGGTGAATGAAAATTCCAAGTTGTTTCAATCCCGCCGAGAGGAGACAGAACGGGCCAGTCCACAGCCCATCGCTCCGAAATGCACTTTTGATCAAATACCCCATCCCAGAGAGGCGCATAGGCGCGGGTCAGACAATTGAGGCGGAGGGCACGCGCGATTACCGCCGCCGCCAAAGGATGCGCGGGGTCGGGCATCGGTAAGGCCGCTACGTCTGAGACATCAAGATGGCCACGCGCCGTAATCCGCAGCAAATAGTCGAGAGGGAGCGCAGCGAAGAATCCAGACAAGAGGACAGTGGCACGATCATTCAGGAATGCAGCACTACGAACCGCGTTCACATGGGAAGGACCTGGGGGAATCATCGCAGCGAACAACGAACGCTCACCATTGAATGCAATCATCTCTCGCCACGCAATCCGATATCGGTCCACGTCGCGAACGCCACCCCATGCCGTCCCGCCAGCACTGCTGCTAGCTTCCGGGCTGGCGACAATATAGTTCGCGCCCGCCACGAAATCCGAGGACACGTTCTGTAAATCCAGAGCAACCCAGTCATTGTTGCTCCTACAGGGCACCCTCGGTTCCTTAGCGAAGGGATTGGCTACGCCGAGGTGCGGCCCTTGAATCACCAAGGCACTCAAGGAATTTGGCCTTCCTTCATGCCACTGAATTATGCCGGCCCTCTTACCATTGGCTTCGTTGTACCCGCCACTGATTGCCAAGTCGCTGTCGCCGATCCTTGTAGCAAAGGACGCCAGAGCACGGATCGCGTTGTCCTCGTAGGTAGTAATGGGATAGAGCAAGGGCGTCTCGTCGACTGCAGCATTAGAGACACCCCGCAGGCGCTGCCATGTCGAAAGAACCTCTGAATCGATTCTAATGACTCGCGACTTGTGGGGTCTTGCATCCCAGGCATGCAGGTGACGATAACCTGGAACCGGACCCGCGCCATCATGAACCATGGATTCAAGAACGGTCCTAGCCTCGAACAGCCAGCTTAGATTGTCGAATCCGACCTGCCCCTTACTGCCGCTAACATGCAGGCCAAACGTCGCATTGTCGCTAATTTCTGGGAATATCTTCTTTTTGTTGATGAAGTGAGCATGGAGCCGGAGATGCTTATAGGCGGCTCCACGCAGACGACCCTCCTTGGGCCCACCAAAGTGGGTGTCTGGGTGTATGAGCCCTGAGATTCCCTGCAGCCCAAGATGCGACCACACCTGCAACATGAAAGCGCGATAAAGATCAGGACGCGTCCCGTGGAGCAAGGGATAAGTGGCGGCACTACCAAAGAAATTAACTAGGCCCACATTGATGGTTAGTTCACGCAGAAAATCTCGACGCACGAGCTCTTGTTGAACGAGCAGCGATTTGCGGGCATGCCATACCTCCACCAAAGGGCGCTCTTCCAAGCGAAACCACGGCTCGCGCTCGGCTAGCACGAGGTCTTCTCTCCAGTCCGGCCTCACCCATGGTGGATTACCAATTTGGAGGTCGAAGCCGCCCTTGGCGAACGCTTGGGCAAAGTTCAGTTCCCAGTGGAAGAAGCCCTGCTGCTCGGCGATCTGGTGGGCCGCGAGGAGCCAGGGGAAGCGGTCGGAGAGGGTCCAAGGTGAGTCAACGCCGATGACCCCGTCAAGTTTTCCCTCGAACTCGCTTATCTCGCTTAGGGTCGTGAATTTTCGGTCGTAGAACCGCGCGGTGTCCTCGTCCAAGTCACGTCGGCCGATGAGTGCTTCAGCGAAGGTCAGCCAGTCGTCCAGGTTGGACAGCGGCACCTGCTGGCGGAGCTGTTCCGCCACCGTCGTCCGCCGTGTGCCGGCCGCCTTCGTCGGCATTTTCATCTGCTGCGGCTGTACGTTGCCGTAGAGGTCCTGAGTCTCGTAGACCGGCGGTTCCTCGTACGCCGGCTCGTCCTTGACGTGCGAGACCTGGACGGGCGCGGCCGGATAGGCCGGGTCGGAGCCGTCGAGGAGCCCGACCTTGTCCAGCGGCCAGAACCACAGCGCGCACCAGACGTCCATCAGCGTCTTGAGCCGCCAGTACGGGGTGCCCGGCGCGGTCAGGTCGGCGAGGATTTCGTCCCGGGGCACCGCCTCGGTGACCGGCGGCAGGTCGTCGGCACCCCAGACCCGGATGTCGCGGCGGATCTCCTGCTCGGAGATGGCGAGGCGCTGCTGCACCAGCCCCCACAGGAACTCCACGCGTCGCGCGAGCGCCTGCAACCGCTTGACCTGCGGGTTCTTGCCCTTGGCGGACGGCGTGCGCTTCATCGCCATACGCCAGGCTTTCAACCGGGCGGTCTCGGCCGGCGCCAGCTCGCGGGCCTCCTTCTCCCCCGCGACCGCGCCCCACCCGTCGGCCGGGAGCAGGAAGTGGTGGATGGTGCCCTCGTCGATCGGCCCGTCCCGGAACGGTTGTTCCTTCGGCGCGGTGGTGAGCCAGGACTTGTCGGCGAGCTGCTTCGGCTCGTAGGTCTTGCGTCCGCAGCCGATCAGGGAGTTGCCGCGTTGGAGGTGCAGGCCGAACCAGGGGGCCTGGAGGCCGGCGTGCATGACGTTGAGCCAGAGCGACACCTCGGCCAGCTCGACGGCGGTGCGGTTGAGGTCGACGCCGTAGCTGTTGTGCAGGGCGATGTACGCCTTCACCCGCTGGAGTTCGAGGTGGTACTGCTCCGGGTCGAGGGTGACCTCGCGTTCCTTCTGGCGGCGGCGCAGGTATTCGGCGGCGACCTGGTTGATCGCCTCGTTGAGGAACGCGCCGGAGCCGAGCGCCGGCTCGCAGATCGTCCAGTCCAGCAGCTCCCGGGCCGGGGTGGTCGTGCCGTCCTGGTCGAGGCGGTACTTGAGGGCGAGCTGGACGGTGACCTCGGTAAGCGACTGCGGGGTGTAGTAGGAGGCGCTGGTCTGCCGGTCCCGGCCGGCGAGCCGGTAGACGAACTGGCCGGGCTGGTAGCTGACCCGACTGCGCACGCCCGTGTACGCGTCCTCCTTGTAGACGAAGACGTTGTCGTCGTACTCGTCGGCCTTGGACGCCGGGATCATCCACGAGCCGTCCTTCGGGTCACCGTTCTTGGCGACCTCGTAGAGCTGCTCGGTGGCGACGAAACCGGTGTACGACATCAGGCCCTCGTACACCGCGCCGAGCTGGTTGATGCCGAGCTGGGCGTACGAGATGAAGCCGCCGCGGCGCTTCTTGCCGCCCTTGGTGAGCATGAGCCGGCGCAGCACCTCGTAGAGGACCTTGTTGCGCAGCCGGGTGTCGATCTTCGGCGCGTCGGCGTCGTCCATGTCATCGGCGTCCGGCTCGGGGATGAGCCGGCCGATGAGCTTGGTCTTCTCCGGCAGGAACAGGTCCGACTTCATGGGCTCGAAGCGCAGCCCCTCCCCCTCGCTGGCCTTCTCCTCGACCGCCGCGCCGCCGCGCGGCCGGTGCCCGTCGTTGACCATGCGGAACAGCAGGTCCAGCGACTCGTACAGGTGGTAGCTGCCCCCCGCCGAGGGGGCCATCCGCCGGGACACGAGGTCACCGAGGCGGGCGAGGCTGTAGCCCTCGACGTACTGCGGGTCGTTGACCGGCAGCACGCCCAGTTCGGGGCGCGCCTCGGCGTAGAGCAGGAACAGGATCCGGTACAGGTAGCGCAGGGCCTCCCGGCCCAGTTCCTTGGCCAGCTCGTCCAGGGCCATCACCTGCTGCGGCTGGTAGCCGGCCCGCCGGATCTGGTCGAGGACCTCGTTGGCGATGAGTTCGACGGAGACCTTCAGTCCCTCGCGGAGTTCACTGGACACCCCGACGGCGTGCTGGCGGGAGCCGGCGACCAGGTCGGCGAGGGGTTCGGTGCCACCCTCGGCGGGTGGGCGCAGCGAGTCGGCGCCGAAGAGGGCGGCGACGACGTCGAGTTCCCTGTCGTCGTTGCGGGCGTACGCGGTGTCCAAGCTGACGGCCAGGTAGCGGCCCTCGCCCCACACGGTGCGGTCGGCGAGGGTGACGACGCCACCGCTGAGGATCAGCACGTAGCGGGGCTTCGGGCTGTCGGCGGCGAACAGCAGGGAGGCGAGCTTGGCGCCCGTCTCGATGGTCTCGGTGCTCGACAGGGTGAGCGGGTCGAGCAGGCGACCGGCGCCGTCCGGGTCCTGGGCCGCCTCGGTGTCGACCGCCCAACCACAGTCCAGCGCGACGACCCCGTGCGCGGCGTCCAGTTCGGCGTGGGCGACGCGGACCTCGTACTCCTGGCCGTTCCGCTCGACGGTGACGGTCTGCGGCTGCGGGTGGAAGCCGAGCGCCTCCAGCACGTCCCGGTGGTGCTTGCGCAGCCGCTCCGGGTCGAAGAATTCCGCGTCGGTCAGCTCGGTCTTGGCGTCGAAGAAGGGCCGGCGCATCCGGCGCAACCGGGTGCGCGGCGTCTGCTCGCCACTCTTCTCCCGCTCGGCCCACTGCTTGAGCAGGCCGCCCTTGAGGGTGGTGGGCAGGATCTCGGCGAGGTAGTGGGCGGAGAGGTACTCGCCGCGGTTGGTCAGCGACTCGAAACTCATGCGGCACTCTCCTGCGACGGTACGAGGACGGCGAGGACCCGCAGCAGCGGGTCGCCGGCGGTTTCCAGGCGGTCGAGCAGGTCGTGCTGCTCGGCGACGGTGGCGTCGACGCGTTGGCGTCGCTTCTCCCGGTGCGGGCCGGGCAGCTCGTCGAAGAGACTGGCCTGCTGGAAGGTCGTCAACTGCTCCCGGTACCGGCGCAGCGGTTCGGCGTTGGCCTCGGCCCACTCGTCACGTTTGCCTTCGAGGTACCGCCGGGCCACGTCGACGGCCGCCGGCAGCAGCTCCTTCAGCGGGGCGATCGCGATGGTCTCGGCGCGGTTGACCATGGCCGGGCCGACGTCGGCCTCCCGCAGCACCTCGTCCATGGGCCGGATCGTCGGCGACGCGGGCAGGCCGGCGACGGCCATCCACTGCACGACCGTGGGCTGGCCGAGGCGGTTGGCGTAGACGCCCTGGATCAGGAACGTCGGCGCGGTCACGTCGGCGGTGAGCACCGGCGCCTGCTGGCGACCGAGCCGGATCAGCACCTTGTCGACCAGCCAGTCGACCATCGGGTGCACGTCGCTGAGGAAGGCGATGTCCGGCCACATCGGGGTCTTGCTCTGCCGGGCCTGGTCGAGCTTGCGTTGCGCGAGCGGCCGGTCGAAGGTGACCTTCAGCCGCAGGTCCTCACCCTCGCGGTGGGCGCGCAGGTAGGAGCGGGGCAGGTCGGTGAGCCGGTGCACCAGGTCGTCGGGGGCGAGGAAGGTCAGCAGCTCGTCCTCCCGGCGCAGGTCGATGTGGTCCTCGGGCCGGTCCTCGTAGATCTCGTACAGGGCGGCGTCGACGAAGTCGCGGGTGGAGTCGAAGAGCTTCGGCACTCGCGCTTGGGGCACGTCGGCGGTGACCGGTGCGGTGCCGACGTCGCCGAAGAGGTCGGCCATGACGTCGATCTCCTCGTGGGCCTCCGCGTACGACTCCTCCACCGTCTTGCCCGCGAGCAGGTCACGGACCAGCCGGTCCTCCTCGGCCTTGGCGTCGTAGAGACCGGTCGCCGCCTCGACGCTGCCGAGGCTGCGGTGGGCGGTCTCCTCCCGGTCGAGCAGCTTCTCGGCGACCGTCCGGTCGTCCTTGGCGTCCTCACGTTCCGAGGTGAGGATGAGCGCGCGGAATTGCGGCTGGTGTTTCTGCCCGTACCGGTCGACGCGGCCGTTGCGCTGCTCGATCCGGATCAGGCTCCACGGGATGTCGTAGTGAATCAGGTGGTGGCACTGCTGGTGCAGGTTGACACCCTCCGAGGCGACGTCACCGGTGAAGAGCAACCGGACGTCGCTGCCGGCCAACTCGAACTCCTGGAGGATCGTCTGCTCGTCCTTGTCGGCGACGCCGCCGTGCAGCACCCGGATCTGGTTCGGCTTGAGCCCCAGCAGCCCGGGGACAACCTCGGCCAGCCACTTGATGGTGGGGACCCGCTCGGAGAAGACCACCGCCCGGATGTCGCTGTTCTTCCCGACGCCGATCTTCTTCAGCTCGTCGACCAGCCCATTGAGCTTGCTGGAGTCCCGGTCGGTCATCGCAGAGGTCAGCTCCGCGAGCCGGTCCAGCGCCGCCCGCTCGGTGCCGGTGGCCTTCTTCTGCCTGGCCTTCACCGTTTCGTGCAATGCCCGGTGCGAGGAGAGGAAGGACTTCAACAGCGTGTACGGGAAGAGCCGGTGCTGCCCGGTGATCGCCTCGTCCGTCCACTTGCCGGCCAGCCACACGTCGGTCAGCTCGTCGAAGATCTGCTCCTCGATCGGGCCGGCCGCGCAGTGCACCGCCTGCGACGGGCCGCGGTCGGCCCAGCGGTCGCCTATCTGGTCGCGTACCTCCGGGCTGATCTTGGTGCGGCGAAGGTAGAGGTGCGCGATGTCCTTGGCCTGGTAGTCCTTCTCGTTGGCGATGGCCGCCGGATCGAGCAGCGAGATCAGCTGCGCGAAGGACTCCTTGTCACCGTTGTGCGGGGTGGCGCTGGCCAACAGCAGTGCGTCGGTCTTCGCAGCCAGGCGGCGGGCCAGCTCGTTGCGCTGGGTGCCCCGGTTGATGAGGTTGTGCGACTCGTCGATGACGACGACGTCCCACGTCGTGGCGTCCAGGTGGTGGCCGAACTGGCCGGCGTCCTTGAGCGTGTCGACGGAGATGATGGCCCGCTTGAAGTGGGTGAAGGGGTTGCGCCCGGCCGGGATCTCCTGCTGGATGCGCTGGATGCCGGTCGAGTCGAGCCGCACCAGCGGGATCGCGAAGCGGGTCCACAGCTCGCGCTGGAACTGTTCCAGTACCTGCTGCGGCGAGACCACCAGGATGCGGTCACCTCGGCCTCGGCGGATCAGCTCGGCGAGGATCAGCCCGATCTCCAGGGTCTTGCCCAGGCCGACCACGTCGGCGAGCAGGATCCGTGGACGCAGGCCGGACAGCGCCAGCTCGACGGGGCGCTGCTGGTAGGTCAGCGGGTCGAGCAGGAACCGGTCGGCCAGGGCCAGGCCCTTCTCGGTGCGCGGCAGCGGAGTACGCCGCAGCACGGCCTCCAGGAACAGCCGGCTCTGGCGGAACCGCGACGACGTGTCCTGGACGAGTTCCGTCTCCTCGGGCACCAGCGGCGTGATGTCCTCGAGTGCGGTGAAGAAGGTCGCCTCGACGTCCTGCACGAACTCGGACACCCCGACCGCCTTGATCATGGTGCCGTCGGCGGTGCCGGTCTTGACGCTGCGGATCAGCCACTCCTCGTCGCGGACGACGATGCGGGAGCCCGGGGCGAAGGTCGCGGCCTGGGAGGTGGTCATCGGGTGGAGCCTTCCTACAGGGTCGAGCGGCGGGCGTACTGGCGGCGAAGCTTCTCGACCAGCCAGCTCACATCGGTGGGTGGGGGCGCCGGGCGCTCGGGGTCGACCTTCGTCGGCGCCGTCTCGGGTGCTTGCACGGTGCTCGCCTCGTCGACGACCGGCAACCCCTCCGGGTCCTGCTGCGGATCGACCAGGTCCGGCGGGACCAGCAGTTCCGTGCCCGCGTCGTAGGTGAGGGCGGCGACGTCCCGGCGCAGGTCGAGGGCGGTCTTGCCGCCGCTCTCGGTGGCGACGGCCAGCAGTCGGGCGCGGACGTCGTCGAGCCCGGGCCGAGCCGTCGGATCGTGCGCCAGCATGGCGCCGAGCAACTGCACCAACTCGTCCGGCACCCGGGAGAGATCGGGCAGATCGGTCGGCTCGGTGATCCGCAGCAGCAGGTTCCAGGAGTTGGTCGGCGGATAGAGCCCGTGACCGGTGAGCGCGAAGACCAGAGTGGCCGCCAAACCGTAGATGTCGACCGCCGATGTCAGATCCCGCTCCCCGCGAACCTGCTCAGGGGACATGTAGGCGGGCGTGCCGACCAGCACACCGGCGTCGGTCACGTAGTGCTCGCGGTCCATCAGCACCGCCAGGCCGAAGTCGATCAGCTTGGGGCCGTCCGGGCCCAGGATGATGTTCTGCGGCTTGAGGTCACGGTGCAGGAGCCCGGCCTGGTGCACCTTGGTCAAGCCGTCGGCGAGCATCGCCCCCACCATCGCGGCCATCGGCAGCGACAGCGGCCCCTTCGCGTCGACATGCTGGCGCAGCGTGGCACCGGGCACGTACTCGACCGCCAGCCATGCCGGATCACCGGTGGGGTCGGCGTCCTCCAAGCGGGCCACCCGGGACCCGAACACCAGCTTCAGGCTGCCCACCTCGCCGGCGAACCGCTCGCGGATCGTCGGGTCCGACAACAACTCCTTCTTGATCACCTTGAGCGCGACCCGGTCGGCGGTGGGCGAGACGGCAAAGTACACCGTGCCCATCCCGCCCGATCCGAGCGGCCGCACCACTTCGTACCCGCCGACTCTCTCCAGCGCCATCAGACCCCCCACGTGGTGGCACCCACCTGCGCCGATGCGCCCGCCGCCGGCCCCACGCCCGGCGGACGCACGACCGTACAACGATGAACGAGCACGATGCCAGCCGCCGAACGTCGGTTCTTCCGCACCGCAAGCTTCATCCGCCGTGCGGACGGACACTGCCCTGGGCCAGGCCGTCGGCGGTGAGCTGGACGAGTTCGGCTCCCAGCGACGCCGCCTGTCGGATGGCCGACTCGAACGCATTCAGCCGCCGGAACGCCTCCCCGTGCGCCCGCTGCTCGTCCAGCGGCAGCCGCCGCACCTGTGCCCGTCGGATGTCGAACCGCAGCGTCCCCGACAGGCTCGACGCCTGCTTCTCGTTGGCCGACGTCCGCAGTTGCCCGGCCAGGAACCACGGGTCCAGCGCGGCCGGGTTGGGGCGTAGCAGGTGCAAGTTGCGCCCCAGCAGCGCACCTTCCGCGGTGATGACGCGGGCGGTGAGCGTACGGGCGATCATCGGCACCACCACGTCCCCGACGGCGAGCGGGATCTCCTGGCCGAGCCGCTCGTCGACTTGGCCTGTGGCGTCGACGCCGGCCAGCACGTCGGGCACGGTGAGCACCGGCGCCGAGCTGGTCACCGGGGTCGAGGCGGACACCCGGACCGGGCCGAGCAGGTGGAGTGCGCCGCTGCGAATCAGCTCGGCGACCGACGTCGTGAGCGGTGCTGCCCCGTCAGGTGTGGGCGTGACCTGGGGCATCAGCGCGGGCAGGTCGCCGACGATCGCGGCGAGCCGTTCCCTGGTGCGTACCAGGTGCTCGCCGGTCCGCTCGACCCCGACGGCGGGTTGCCGGCGCGCGGGGGTGAGGTCGACGTCCTCGTCGAGCAGCTCGATGACCGGCACCGCCCGGGCGAACCGGACCTCGTCGGCCTCGACGTCGGGCGCGGCGGCGAAGGCCCGCCAGGCGGTGAGCACCCGCGCGGACAGCTCCGCGAGGTCGCCCTCGGCGGCGTCGACCAGCAGCGCCCGCGCCGGTGCGGGCGCGTCGGCGGCGGGCCGCCGCAGCACCCACAGGTGCAGGGGTACGCCGTGTGGCGCGGCCACGCCGCTGGGCAGTGCGACGACGGCGCGCAGCGCACCTCGGCGCAGCAGCTCGGCCCGGATCCGCCGGCCGGCGCGGCGTCCGGCCACGGTCGGCGGCATGAGCAGTACGGCGTGCCCGCCGGGCCGCAGGTGCGCCAGAGCGTGCTGCACCCAGGCCAGCTCGGGTTCGGTGCGGGGTGGGACGCCGTACTCCCAGCGGGGGTCGTAGCCGAGTTCCGCGTCGCCCCAGTTGGTGGCGCCGAACGGTGGGTGGCAGACGACCGCGTCGACGGTGCGGCCGGCGAACGCGTCGGCGCGCAGCGAGTCCCCGGGGCACACCTCGCCGGGCACCTCGCGCAGGGCGAGCGACAGCCCGGCGAGCCGGGCGAGGTCGTGGTCGAGTTCCTGCCCGTACGCCGAGGTGCAGCCGGCGCGGGCGGCGGCCCGCAGGATGGCGCCGGTGCCGGCGGCCGGGTCGAGGGCGGAGCCGCCGCCGACGCCGGCGAGGCCGACCATCAGGTCGGCCAGCACGTCGGGGGTGGCGAAGGGGCGGCCGGGGCCGGGTGCGGAGAACCGTCGCCACAACTCGTCGAAGGCGGCCTGGGGGCCGAGTTCGTCGGCGAGGGCGTCGACGTCGGGCAGCAGGGCGGCGAGGTGGGCGTCGGCGGGGCCGGGCGTCGGGCGGTCGCCGCGGTGGCGGGCCAGCAGCAGGGCGCCAACGGCGGCCAGCGCGGCTGCGGGGGTCTCCTTCGGGGCGGCGAGGTGCTGCCAGAGCCGGTCGGCGCGGGACAGCTGCGGAAGCTTGCCCTGGCCGCGTAGCCACTGCTCGACCTCGATGAGGTCGAACTCCGGGCTGGCCGTGGTGCCGCCCACCGGGGCCGGGAAGTCGGGGTGCCGTTTGCGCCAGTTGCTGACTGCGGCGCGTCCGACCCCGGCGAGCCGAGCGATCTCTGCGGCGGTCACGGTCGGTGTCTTCACGTACGAAGTCTCGCACGTCTGTCAAGGTTCACATTGTCTGTTGACAGAGTTGTCGGACGGTGCTCCTATTGACCCCGCCACGTTCACAGTTGGAGGAAAACGATGCGCAAGACCACGACCCTCGCCCTGCTCGCCACCGCCCTCGTCGCGCTGGGCTGCAGCTCCGGCGGCAGCGACGAGGCGAGCAGCTCCGGCGGCAGCGACGGTGCCGCCAAGGGCGGGGACAAGCCGGCGAAGACCGCGAAGATCGGCCAGTCGGCCCGGGACGGGAAGTTCGAGTTCACGGTGAAGTCGTCCAAGTGCGGCGTCGCCAAGGTCGGCGACAGCGTGCTCGGCGAGAAGGCGCAGGGCCAGTTCTGCCTGGTCACGATCAACGTCAAGAACATCGGCAAGGAAGCGCAGATGTTCGACGGCAGCAGCCAGAAGGCGTACGCGGCCGACGGCACCGAGTACTCCTCCGACACCGGCGCCGCCATCTACGCCAACAAGAACGCCGAGACGTTCCTCAACGACATCAACCCCGGCAACCAGGTCACGGGTGTCGTGGTCTTCGACATCCCGAAGAACGTCAAGCTCGCCAAGCTCGAGCTGCACGACTCGCCGTTCTCCGGCGGCGTCACCGTCGCCCTGAGCTGACATCTCGACGTCTCAGGGGCGGGCGGTCCGCCCGCCCCTCGCCACCCCGGCGTCCCACCCACAGCCACCGCAGTTGACAGGAGAACCGTCGTGACCGATCCGACCATCCCGAAGCCCTCCGAAGAGCCGACCGACCAGCCGGCGAGGGAGCCGTACGCATCGTCGCAGGACTTGCCGGCTATCGCCGCCGTACCGACCCGCGCGGAGACCGTCCCGCAGGCCGGTGTCGCGCTCGGGCCCCCCGCCGCGCCGCAGCGTTCCCACCGCCGGACCTGGGCCGTCGGCGCCCTCGCCCTCGTCACCGCCCTCGCCGCCGGGGTCGTCATCGGCGCGGCGGCCGGCGACGACACCGGCCCGGCTGCCCGCGCGAACAGTTCGACGTCGCCCGCTGCGAGCAGCGCCGCCCCGACCACGGCAGCGCCGACAACCGCTGTACCCACCACTACCGCGCCGACCAGCGCGGCCCCGTCGCCGACGAAGACCACTCCCCCGCCCAAGCCGAAGCCGCCGTCCTACAAGACGTTGAGCGAGCGGCAATGGAAGCTCGTCGCCAAGAACCCCGACGCGTACATCGGCAAGACCTACGTGGTGTTCGGCCGGGTCACCCAGTTCGACGCCGCGACGGGCGTCGACACCTTCCGGGCGAACGTCGCGCACCGGCGGATGGCCGACGAGTACGACTACGAGACGAACACGCTGCTCACCGGGCTGGCGGCGGACCTCGACAACCTGGTGGAGGACGACATCTTCCGCGCCAACGTCACCGTGCTCAGCGCCTTCAGCTACGACACCCAGATCGGCGGCGAGACGACGGTGCCCCTGCTCCAGGTCGACGCGATCAAGGTGCTCTGACCCTTTCCCGTACGAGACGTCAGGAGGCGACGTGCGTCCCGATGAGTTCCTGTACGCCCTGGACCTGCTGCCCGACCCCCTGCGCGACCGCGCCGTCGCGTTGCGCGCCTACGCCCGCGTCACCCGCTGCGAGGACTGCCAGCGGATCGGCGACGCCGTGCGGCTAGCCCTCACCGCCGCCCACTACGACGAACTCGGCTCGGCCCGACAACTGCTCGACGTGGCGGAACAGCAGGCCGCCCGGCCGAGGTCCACCGCCCGCAGCCGAGCCCTGAACGCGGTCGCGGCCAGGTTGGTCGCTGGGCGGAGACGTCCGCGGCCGTGGTCGCCGCGACCGACGCGAGCTGGAAGGGACGTGCCGGCGGCATCGGGTACGTCGTCAGCGACGGCCACTACGGCCTGCGCGGTCGGGGCACCGGCCGGCTGGACCCGACGGGCGCCTCGCGGGTCCTGATCAACGAGCTGCGGGCGGTCGACTTCCTGCTGTCCGCGTACGACGAGGCGCCGGCCGGCATGACCGTGCTGCTGGACAGCCTGGCCGCCCTGCGCCATCTTACCGTTGGCAGGGCGGCGAGACCGACGCCATGCCGGCCGGCTACAGCCTTCGGCCGCGCCGCTGGGCCGACCAGCCGACGCTGGTGCGCCTCGCCGAGTATGTGGCTCGGCGGCCCGATCTGTCCTTCGCCCACGTCAAGGGGCACAGCGGCCACGCCCTCAACGAGGCCGCCGACGGCCTGTCCCACATGGCGCGCCGGCGGCTCGGCGAGCCCTTCGACGTACGTCCCCGGGCGCACGCCCTCGTCGACGCCTTCCTGCGCGACTGGCACACCAGCGTCGCGCGCTGACCGCACAGGCAGCCTGCTCACCCCCGGAAGACGGGCATGGCTCGCACAGATCACGGCACCACCACCTTGTCCGCCGCCGTCAGGATCTGCCCCTGGGCAGGTGCGGGCCTGGACCTCTGACCGACAGCCTTCCCCCACCGCTCACCTCGTGCGGGCCAGCAATCGTGCCGGTCCGCGGAGACCACGCGCCCGGAGACGACAATGCCGATCCCCCGTCAGCACTATCCCGCGACACGGGCCCTGCCCACCCGCCGCACCGAACCGCTGGCCGAGCTGATCTTCGATCGGCTGGCCGCCGACCACGTGCCGGACGGCACCGCCGAGGTCGTGCTCGCCGCGCTCAGCGGCGACGCCGACCTGGCCGCCGCCCTCGCCGGCGAGCGGACCGCCCTCGGCCCGCCCGCCCCGGCCGGCGACGGCGCGCCCGGGTTGATCTGGCTCTCGTCGATCACCGTCGCCGGGTTCCGCGGCGTCGGCCCGGAACGCACTCTCGAGATCGAACCCGGCCCCGGGCTCACCCTGGTGGTCGGCCGCAACGGCTCCGGCAAGTCGAGCTTCGCCGAGGCCGTCGAGCTGGCGCTGACCGGCGACAGCGCCCGCTGGGCCGACCGCAACAGCGTCTGGCGTACGGGGTGGCGCAACCTGCACTCCCCCGACCCGTGCTGGATCGTGACGCAGTTGCGCGTCGACGGTGTGGCGAAACCGGTGACGGTGACCCGGTCGTGGCCGCTCGGCGTGGCGCTGGCCGCCGCGGAGGTCACCGTCACCAGCGACCGTGGGCGGCACACCGACCTGGCGGAGCTGGGGTTGGCCCGCCCGCTGGAGCTGTACCGGCCGTTCCTCACCGCCACCGAGCTGGGGCGGCTCACCGCCGGCACCCAGAGCCAGCTGTTCGACGCGATCTCCGCGATCCTCGGCCTGGAGGCGATCACCGACGCCGACCAGCGGCTGATGGCCGCCTCCCGACCCGTCGACGCGGCCGTCAAGGAGGTACGCGCCCGACGCGCCGCGCTCGCCGAGGGCCTGACCGGCGTCGCCGACGACCGGGCCCGGCGGGCCGTCGCGCTGCTGAAGGGGCGCAGGCCCGTCGACCTGGCGGCGCTGACCGCGATCCTCGACGAACCGGACGAGGCCGTTGCCGACGGGCCGGTGAGCTGGTGCCATCGCCTGGTCGAGCTGACCGTGCCACCGACGCGGGAGGTGACGCGGCTGGCGGAACAGTTGCGTGAGGCTGCCGCCGAGGCACTACGGCACGACGGCGGCCGGTCCCGGGCGGCGCTGCGCACCGCGGAGCTGCTCCGCCTCGCCGTCGAGCACCACGACGACACCGGCGACGGCCCGTGCCCGGTCTGCGCCGACGGCGCTCTCGACGGAGACTGGCGCACCGCCGCCGCGGCGTCGCTGGCCCGGCTGCGGGACCGCAGTCTCGCCGCCCAGTCGGCGTCGGCGCGGCTTACCGCGCTGCTACGGCAGGCGCACCACCTCATCGAGGATCTCGCCGTGCCGGAAGGCGACGCCGGCGAGGCGCCGCTGGACGCGCTGCGCGAGGCGGTGGCCGCGCTGCGCGAGGCGGTGGCCGCGCTGCGGCGCGTACCCGGGGAGCCGGCGGAACTGGCTGCGCACCTCGCCGCGCGGTACCCGGCCGTCGTGACGGCGGCGGACGCGGCCCGCGCGTACGCCGAGGGGTTCCTGCGGCAGCGCGACACCGGGTGGCGGCGGGCGGCGGCCGAGCTGCGCGGCTGGGTCGACGCCGCGGCCGGCCTGCCCGAACGGGAGGCGACGCTGGCCCGGCTGAAGGCGGCGCGGGCCTGGCTGAAGGCCACCGCGGTGCAGTTGCGCAACGAACGGGTGGCGCCGTTCGCGGAGCACTCGCAACGGATCTGGGCGCAGCTGCGGCAGGAAAGCAACGTCGAGCTGGGCGCGATGGCCCTCGACGGGGCGAACACCCGGCGGCGGGTCGTGTTCCCGGTCAGCGTGGACGGCGCCGACAACGGCACCGCGCTCGGGGTGATGAGCCAGGGCGAGATGCACGCCCTCGGGTTGGCGACGTTCCTGCCGCGCGGCTGCGCGCCGGAGAGCCCGTTCCGGTTCATCGTCGTCGACGACCCGGTGCAGAGCATGGATCCGGCCAAGGTCGACGGGCTGGCCCGGGTGCTCGCCGCGCTGGCCGAACAGCGGCAGGTGGTGGTCTTCACCCACGACACCCGGCTGCCCGACGCGATCGGCCGGCTCGACCTGGGCAGGGCCCGGATCGTCGAGGTGACCCGCGCGGAGCGGTCGGTGGTGACGCTGCGGCCAGGCTCCGACCCGGTGAGCCGCTACCTCGAGGACGCCTATGCGCTGGCGCGCAACGAGGAGATCGCCGCCGAGGTGCGCGGGCCGGTGGTGGCGGAGCTGTGCCGCTCGGCGCTGGAGGCGGCCTGCCATCGGGTCGTGTGGCGGCAGCGGGTGGCGCGCGGGGTGCGGCACGACGACATCGAGGCGGCCATCGTGGGCGCGTCCCGGCGGCTGACCACCACGGTCGCGTTGGCGCTGTTCGACGACGCCGACCGGGGCGGCGACGTCCTCGGTTATCTGGGCCGCCGGCACGGGCCGCGGGCGGTGGCCGCGTACAAGGCGTGCAAGGAGGGCGTGCACGGCACGTACCTGTCGGACCTGCCGGGCCTCGTCGCGGACGCCCGCCTGCTGGCGGAGGCGCTGCGGTGACCGCGCCGACGCCGCAGCGCTGCCTGGCGGCGGCCGAGGAGTTGCTGCACGGCGCGGGCGCGCTCGGTGGGGCCGCGGTAACCGCCGGTTGGTGGCCGCGCGCGTGCGCGTGCCTGATCCGGCTCGCCCTCGAGGGCGGTATCGACGCCTACTGGCAGCGGACCAGGCCGGCGGTGGCACAGTGCCGGCAGGGCCGGGCGAAGCAGCTGATGCTGCGCGGCCGGCTCGGGCCCGGCGTCGGCGTCGCCCGCCGCGTCGCGTTCGCCTGGGCAACCCTGTCGGCCGCCGCCCATCACCACTGCTACGAGCTGGCGCCGACGGCCGCTGAGCTACGTCGCCTGCACACCGAGGTGAGCGCCCTGCTCGCCCGACTCGACGGAGAAACGGAAGCCGAACGATGACGTACCGCAGCCCGGCCACGACCCCACCCGCCCGCAGCCGCCGGTCCTCGGCGTCCCGGGACCGTACCCGCCGGTGTCCGGCGTGCCCTATCAGCCCGGCGGCTATCCCCAGGCCGTGCGGCCGCCGCTCACGTCGGGCACGGCGACCGCGTCGATGGTGCTGGGAATCCTCGGCGTGCTCGGCGGCTGGTGCCTGTTCGGGCTGCCGTGCCTGCTCGCCGTCATTCTTGGCCACATCGGCCTGCACGAAACCCGCAACAACGCGAAGTCGGGGCGAGGCATGGCCGTCGCGGGCCTGGTCCTCGGCTACGTCTTCGTCGCCCCGATGATCCTGCTCACGGTCATGGTCTTCTTCGGCGGGTTGATCGGCGCGGCCACCCCCTCGACCACCCCCACCCCCTGAGTAAGGACGGATCGCCATGCCGACCGACCAGAACCGCCACCCGGAGCCGGACGACGACGTCGTGCTCGGCGTGAACGCGTTCCAGATCATGGCGCGCCGGTACGTGGAAGGGCGGGTCGCCGAACTTTCCCCCCGGCCCGAGGACGCAGACGCCCGCCTGCGCGGGCTGCTCGCCATCTATGAGGACCTCACGGGCAAGGGCCACCGCGATCCGCTGACGTTGCTCGCGAGCGTGCTGGGCATTCCCGTGGACA
Organism: Micromonospora sp. NPDC023814; assembly: GCF_040639595.1. Classification (NCBI taxonomy): domain Bacteria; kingdom Bacillati; phylum Actinomycetota; class Actinomycetes; order Micromonosporales; family Micromonosporaceae; genus Micromonospora; species Micromonospora sp. NPDC023814. Next base: position 2,546 of record NZ_JBFAAF010000058.1, on the reverse strand, counting down.
CGCTGGTCGTCCATCTGCGTGCGGCCGGCCGCGACCTGCGGCCGTCGTAGGTCAACCGGCTCGCTGGCAGGCTCCGCCGCCCACTTCTTGTTCGCTGGGCGTTGAGGCAAGCACGCACGGTGAGTCCCAGCACGGAAGATCACCCCTGACTGTCTGACGCGAGAATCGGGCGGTCTTGTTGAGGGTTGAGGTCAGGTGGCTTCGGTGGGTTGGAGGGTGGTTTGGGAGCCGAGCTGGTGGAGTTGGTCGAGTAGGCGCTGGGCGTGGCGGGCTTGGCCGTCCCGCCGGCGCCGGACCTGATCGGCAGGGACGTCACCACTACCGCGCCCGACCAGCGATGGTGCGACGACATCACCTACCCGCGTGTCGGCGCCGGCTGGTGATATCTGGCCACCGTCATCGACATCGCCACCCGCCGCCTGATCGGCTGGTCGATCAACACCCACATGCGCACCGACCTGGTCATCGACGCTCTCAACGCGACGATCGCCGCCCGCTGCGGCCGTGCCACGACGTGATCTTCCACCGGACAGGGGCACCCAATACAGCAGCAACCACTCCGCCGACACCCGCCGCGACGTGTTCCGGTGGATCGCCTCCACAACCACCAACGCCGCCACTCCGCGCTGGGCTACCTCAGCCCCGCCAACTACGAACAGCCCCTCACACCCACTACGCTGCACCAGATCGCGGCATAACCCGGTGTCCACATCGCGGTGAGAACCTCACCTCGGAGTCAGACCCGAGTGGTGAGACCATCACATCTTCACTGGAAACTCGGTGCTCTGTTGGTCGCCGTGGCTGGGCTGTGCCGGCGGTAGCAGTGCCGGCGCAGCCCAGCCGTGGATGGTCGAGTCTCCTCGGGCCGCATGGTTTAGCGAGTTGGCTTTGCGGTTCGGGGGTTCTTGCCGAGGGTGTTTCTCGGTTGGCGGTGGTGGTCTGGGGAGGTTAGTCCCACTGGTCCTGGTTGAGGAAGCGGGCGAAGCCCCGCCACGAGTTCGGCCCCATCACCCCGTCGATCGGCCCCGTGTAGCCCCAGCCGGAGGCGAGCCGCTGCACGGCCTTCCAGGTGTTCGGCCCCGGCACGCCGTCGATGGGGCCGGTGTAGCCGTAGTTGCGCATGGCTCGTTGCAGCGCGGCGTACGTGTTCACGCCGGGTACGCCGTCGATCGGGCCGGTGTAGCCGGCGGTGATCCGTAGCCAGTTCTGCATCCGCTGGTAGAAGATCGGGCCGGGGATGCCGTCCTGCTCGGTGGTCGTCTTGGGCAGGCCGCCGCCACCCGGGTTCTGGCTGATGTAGGTCAGCGGGTTGATGCGTACCCCGCTCGGGTTGATCATGTGCCAGTGCAGGTGCGGGCCGGTGGAGCTGCCCGACCCGGGGGCGCCGACGGCACCACCCGACCGCCCGACGATCGTCCCGGCGCCGACCGCGGTCCCGTTGGCCAGCAGGAACTGTGACAGGTGCATGTACTGGCTGCGGTAGCCGTCCGCGTGGTAAATCGTGACGGTGTGCCCGCCCGTGCCGTTGTAGGGAATGTTCTGGATCGTGCCGGCGCCGCAGGCCGGCAAGGCGGTGCCGACCCCCATCCCGTAGTCGATCCCGCCGAGCGATCCGTAGTTGAGGTGGTCCTGCCAGGTGCCGGTGATCGGGTATCCGGTGAACGGGTTGTAGATCGCTGGTGCCGCGTGGGCGGTCCCGGGAAGACCGACGACCCCACCACCAACAACGAGGGCACCGGCGGTCAACGTCGTACTGCGCAGCAACGTACGGCGACTGAGCCCGGCCGGTGGTCGGTCTGTCGCACTGCCACAGCAGTTGGGCTGAATCTCCTCACTCATCATCGGCTCCTCATCCGCGGTTTTTTGTAGTGCGTGGATGGCGACGAGACTAAGGGCATCGGACTGTACAGATATCGGTTGATCGACCGATCAAGGATGAGGTGCCAGATGGCGACCGAGGTCACCTGGGGGCAGGAGCTGGCCGTGGGGCCGATGGGTATGGTCTCGGATGAGTAGTGATCGCGATGCTGGTCGATCGGGCTTGTGGTGACGGGGTGAAGGCCGACGTTGGCGCGTCGGCCAGGAACGCACGCCCGGTGCTGACCGTAGTCGCCGAGGACGGGCGAGGCGTGCGACAGCCATCCGGGGCAGAAGCCAACCACGCACACCATCACAGATCGTCGAGCTGGATCAACCCATCCTGGATGGCGCGCGCTACCAGCATTGCCTTGGTGGGGGCCGCCCGGCCACGCATCGCGTACTTGATCCGGATGTGCTCCAGATGGGAGTTGACCGTGCTCAGCGAAATCCCCAGACGTTGAGCCACGAACTCCTTGGACTGCGACTGGAACCACTGGATCAGCACCTCGGTCTCGCGCGCCGACAACACCGGTCGGTGGGCGGAGCGGTCGCCGGCGAGCGCGCCCGCCAGGGATGGCGCGGTGTACGCCTCGGAACCTGTCAAGTCAAGTGAGACGTTTTCGTGGTCAGGTGTTCTGTAGATCTGCGGGTTGAGCTGCTGGTTTGTTGATCCACACCGTGGTCGG